>CAMOKN010000225.1 GCA_946617595.1 uncultured Clostridia bacterium | reverse complement strand
CTCTGTCTCGCAAGCTCGACACCTCCCCGCTGCCGGGGAGGCCACGCAAGGTGAGGAGACTTGACGAAATATTCGACGCGGATGACTCGTTTTCTCTCAAATGGGTTTTTAGAGGTTCCCTACGGTTTCAGTTCTGTCATTCCTTACTTCTGAGCGAATTTACGGCATTTTTAATCATCTTTTCTGTTCTGTCACAGAGAGATGCGGCAGTCTCCGTGCCGAAGCTCTCGGCATACAGGAAGATCCCTGTGCCGCGCTTATCCGGGCGAAGAAAAACGCGTTCACCGTCCTCGGCAATCACCGCTCCCTCGTTTTCTTCAGGCACGGCTTTCAGGCGGTCAAGCACTCTCTGGGGAGGACAATTAACACGTATGAACCTGCCGGCAGTCGATGACTTGGGTATCGAATCGAGAAGCTCCGCAGGTGTCATTCCCATATCCCGCATTGACTTCAGAGCTTTTATTGCAAGAATGAACCCGTCACGCATGAAGATCTGCTGTACGGCAAGTTTCCTTGCTTCCTCATCGCTGTCGTCCATTGAGCTTGCGTAGTAACGCAGTATGCTTTTGCCGAACTGCTCAGCGGCAGTCTCGGCAGTGTGCGGAAAAGAGTACGGAAGTGATATATCGTTACCGAGCCTTGCCTCATGCGCACAGACGATAAGGGTCAGCGAAACGCTGTCTATGCGTATGTCGCCGGCCGATATCTCAGCAGTCTCTCCGGATTCCGAAACCGTTATGGTGAGTTTTTCTCCTTCGCCGGAGATCTTTCCGGCAAACGGCTTGCAGATACGCCTGATACCGGAATTACCGGATACGAGCCTGATGTCATAAGGTACGCTGAATCCGGTAAGCCGTTCAAGCTCCGACACATAGAGGGCTTCAGCTCCGTCAAATATATTTATAGCGCCGAATCCTTCCCAGCCTGCCGTCATATACTCCCCGCGTGAGACTGCGCCCTGAAATATACGCTCTCTGCTTCGCTTAAGGGGAAGTATCCCTGCCGAGTATATCATGATCTTTGTTCGTTCTCTGGACGAAATATGAACTATGATGTCGGCACCGAGCAGTTCTCCGGAATAAGCAAGTACGGTCAGAGGTACGGCTCCGCAGTCGTATGAAGGCTTGCCGGAACTCGAAATGCCGCTGAGGACAGCATTCATAATGCTTTTTGAGGCTGTTCCCTCAGCGCAGGAGACGGCTATGCCGGTATCGGAGATCTTCGCCAGCGCGCAGCCCACCTTTACCGCAAATTCGGGTGTTATAACAGTGTTGGTCGCTCCTATGATGCCGTCCTCCCCCATTTCCGGGAAAGCGGCATTGCCGTATTTCACATCATGATCGGCTGTAACGCCCTTTGCGATACGCTTGTTGTTCCAGATACGGACACCGCTTTTTATAACGGCGTGTTCGCCTATCACCGCACCCTCTCCTGCAACAGCGTTCTCGTACACTGCCGCTCCTGTACCGATCTTTGCGCCGCAGCAGACTATACAGTCGTTGAGCGTAGCGTCCTCCCCGACAAAAGCACCGTCCATGACTATGGCATTGTTCAGTTTCGCGCCTTCTGAAATATACGCTCCAGAGCCTATAGATGTACAGCCTGCCGCAAGCGCTTTGGGTGAAAAATACGCGCCTTTTGCAATAAATGTGCTTCTGCTTATTTCGAGCGTACCGGAGATCTTCTCACGTTCCGGCAGCACAGCCCGGATCCTTCCGTTTATAAGATCGGCTGTGCAGCGCTTATAAGCGGCGATATCCCCTATGTCGCACCAGTAGCCATTCTGCTCATGGTAACATAGCTTCATTCCGTTTTTCAGCATTTTCGGGAATACATCTTTTGCAAAATCCACAGAAATGTCATCGTCCACAAGCTCAAGGACTTCCGGTGATATAACATATATACCGGTATTCACAAGATCACTGCGGCAGTTCACGAACGAAGGCTTTTCGCAGAATCCCGTGACCGTGCCGTTTTCGCCGAGTATGACCCCGTATTCGCGGGGATCGTCAACGGAGATCACCGCAATGGTCGCAGCTGCACCGGACTGAATGTGATGCTCATACAGCGCCGCAAGATCGAAGTCACACATTGCATCTCCGCTGATAACTATAAAATCCTCACCAAACTCTGATGCAGCCTTTTTCACGCAGCCGGCAGTACCGAGAGGTCTGTCCTCGGCTGAAATGAATGTCCTCAGCCCCCCGAAGCGTCCGTCACCGAGAAATTCTTCAATACGCTCTCCCTTGTATCTTACAGCTACCGCCGCTTCTGTGCAGCCGGCTTTTCCGAGAAGCTCCAGAATGTAGGCAAGAACGGGCTTACCGCAGACCGGAACGAGAGGCTTCGGAAGATCGCAGGTAAGAGGGCGCAGTCTTGTACCCTCACCTCCGGCCAATATCACTGATCTCATACAATATATATCCTCCGTAATGTAAAATTATTGCTGTCACATTATATATCAGGTGCATAAAATGAAACAGGAAATGTTATTGAGCATTTCATATTATGCCACAAGAAAGGGTGATTTATTAATGAGATCGGTAATAATTCCGCTGGATTCATATACATCGGCAAAAAAAGCTGCGCGTTATCTTGATTCACAGGGCATAAACGCCCGTGTTGAAAAGATAAGCTCCGGCAGAAACGGCTGCACTTTTGGGATACGGACAGACGCGCCTGCTGATATGGTCTGCGATATGCTCGCGAAGGTACGTATCCGCTGCCGTCCGTCCATGCCGGTGCCGCCTCCTCCGCCTCCTCCGCCGCCTCCGCCGCCTCCGCCTCATCGCCGCAGGTGGTGAGCGTACCGGAAGGAGGTAAACAGATTGATATATTTTGACAATGCGGCAACCACCTACCCTAAGCCGCCTGCCGTGATTGCGGCAATGTCCCGTGCTCTCGTGCGATATGGAGCAAATCCGGGAAGAGCGGGACACGCAATGTCGCTTGAGACTGCGGACGCTGTGTTTGCAGCAAGAGAAAAATGTGCGGATTTTTTCGGTGCCGATGTAGAAAATACGGTGTTCATGCCGAACTGCACTTTTGCGCTGAACACGGCGATCAAAGGGATACTTACCGGAAATTCCCACGCTGTCACGAGCGACATAGAACACAACGCTGTGCTGCGTCCGCTGTATTCGCTGTCCGGAAGCATCGGAGTTTCATATTCGTTTGCACAGACAGGAGACGATGACCGGACGGAAGCGGAATTCGAGCGCTGCATAAACCGCAGGACAAAAGCCGTGATCTGCACACTTGCCGGAAATGTCACCGGTCGGATAATGCCGGTGAAGCGCATAGGTGAGATCTGCCGCAGACACGGCATCTGCTTCATAGTCGATGCCGCGCAGGGAGCCGGTGTGATACCGGTTAAGCTGTCGGACGGAATAAATATTATTTGTGCGGCAGGACACAAGGGCTTATACGGGCCCATGGGGACCGGGCTGCTTGTTACCGACGGAAAATACAGACTCCGGACACTCGTAGAAGGCGGCACCGGCAGCAATTCAAAGGATCCTGCACAGCCGGAATTTCTACCCGACCGCTTCGAGAGCGGAACTATCAATACAGCAGGCGCCATCTCTCTCGGAGCCGGGGTGGATTTCGTAAACTCAAAGGGAATAAACAATATCCGCCGGCATGAATCGGAACTGTGCGAACGATTTTTTTCCGGATTGAAGAAGATCCCGTCCGTCAAGCTATACAGTGACACATTTGACGAACGCTTCGCACCTGTAATCCCGTTCAACATCGGGAATATTCCAGCCGAAAAAGCGTCCGCCCTTCTCAGCGATGCCGGATTCGCACTGCGAGGCGGTTTCCACTGCGCATATCCCGCCCACAAAAAGTTAGGTACAGAAAACACCGGAGCCGTCAGATTTTCTCCGTCTGTCTTCAACACCATTTCCGATGTTAATGCACTCGTCCGCGCAGTCGCACGTATCGCTGCACGAGCAGCCGCAGATGAGTAAACTTAAGGGAACCTCTAAAAAAAAGCCGCTTCGATTGAGAATCAGTTTTCTCAGCGTAAGCGGCTTTCTTGTGCGTAAAGCGGCAGCTTTCGGTCTTTTTTGTGAAAATCACCATAAAATATTATCAAAATGACTAAAAATAAGGAAGCGGCGGGAAATGTTGTTGACTGTTTGACGCCATTATGCTATAATAATGTAATAGTACCCATATTATCTGATCGTTTTGAAAGGCAGAATATTCCGATGGCAAACAGATCTTTTTCCGGTGAAGGAACAAAAGCCAAGACCATAATAATAGCCGCTGCAGCTGCAGTCGTTGTTGTGATAGGTCTTCTCATATATCTTGCAGTCAAATCCAGCGAGGATAACCGTATTGCCGCGCTGAAATACAGATTCAACAACTACTACCCCTCTACCTACAATACTGACGAAATTATGGACGAAGCAGGAGACTACGACAGCGACGGTATCACCAACAAAGAAGAAACTCAGTTCAAGACCAGCATGGTCTCGGCAGATACTGACAGCGACGGTCTTACCGACAAGCTTGAGGCTGATTACTCCACAAGCCCTGTGCTCAACGACGGCGACGGCGACGGGATCCCAGACGGTATAGAGATATTTGCCGGACTTGACCCCAATTCGCTCATATCAGACGGCACTACAAAAGATGCCGACCGGAAATTCACCCGTTTGATAGAATTTGATGAGGGTGTAATAACACTTACCGGTAATGCAAATATCTTCGCCGCAACCGTAGATAAGCTCTCCCTCAACGCAGTATCCGCAAATGCCGGCGCACTTACCGCGCCCTATGAGCTTTATTGCAGCGGCGGATTTGACAACGCATTTCTTACTATGAAATACGACCGAAATGTGACCATGGCGGCCGGTGTCACCAGCGCTGACATTCAGGTCTATACTTTCGACCCGTACCTCAAAGGATATACCGGGATCGGCGGAACTGTGACCGATCAGGCTCAATCCGTTCAGTGCAATCTTGAAGGAAACTGCGTTTTCATGCTCGGTGCCAACCGCGTACTTCAGCAGGCCGCAGAAGCTTACGTGAGCGGACAGCTCAATGTTCACCTTATCATTGATAATTCGGGTTCCATGTACCCGTCAATTGATACATACAAGTCTGAGGAGAACGATGTTAAGTTCAAGAGACTTTCGTTTGCTCAGAAATTTGTCACCGCACTCGGAAATACCGTAAAATTTTCGATCTCTACTTTCACATCAGAGCTGAATACTCTCTGCACATTCGATGCCGACAAGTCCCACGTCGTACAGGCTATCAATTCAATAAAACAGATCGGTGCCGATTATGACGGAACAAGAGTGGAAAAGGCACTGATCGACGGGCTTAACAGTTTCGGTGATAACACCATAAGTGAAAGAAACGTCATAGTTCTGCTTACAGACGGAATATCTACCGATCAGGCAGGTTATACTCTCAGTGATATCGTCACTCTTGCAAAAGCCAAGAATGTTACAATTATGACCATAAGCCTCGGTGAAAGCTATGACCGCGAACTTCTCGAAAGCATTGCAGAAAACACCGGCGGTCAGTACTTCCCCATAGCTGAAGCAAAGGTGCTTGAAGGTCTTTATTCCACCATGATAGCTTCAATGAGCGACGATATAGTCGATGATGACTTTGACGGCACTCCCGACAGCTATACACTGTATGACACAGGATTCAATCCTGATTTCAACGGTTACAGCTTCAGCAACTTCAAATCTGCCACAAACGGAACCCTCGATTTCGGAATGGTCATGCTTGCACGCGACTGGTTCAGAAACTGTGTTCCGGACAGTGCGGGTGATCCTGAGACAGGCAACAACTATACTTTTGAGGGAACTACGATCTCCCTCACTGATGTGCTGAGAAAAGTTATTCTCCAGACAATGCAGACCCCGTGGACCCGTCCGGATAACTACCTCGATTTCATGAGCAGCGGCTATATCCTTAAAGTCAGATCAAGCGAAAAGACTGCTGCAACACAGCGCGGCTGGACAACAATAACGATTCCTTATGAAGAAAGCGGCACAGGCTGGACAAAGGCTGAGATACTTGTCCCGGATCATCAGAACAGCACTCTTCGTACAGCATACAGCGAAAATGACTATGCCATGATACGTGCAATACACTACTATAACTCGTTCAGGGATACCGGAAAAAGCTTTTCGTTAAACAGTGAAGATGATCTCAATAATGTAAAATCAGTTCTTGCCACCGGTACTCCGATCGTTACTAAAATTTTCTGGGAAGATAACGGGCAGTGCTACAGCAGATATGTACTGATGACAACGCTGAGAAGAGATCTTGAAAATCCCAACACATTCAAGATCAAGATATATGATGTGAACGGTGAATCACTGAACACCATTACGATGAACAGAACAATAAAGATCAGCAACAATAAAGCAAATGACTATACTTACTCCGCAACATGGAACAACAAGCCGGTATCGCTTTCATGCTATCTGACCGATGTGAATAACTGAAAAACGGCAGGTGTTTATCAGCACCTGCCGCTTTTTTCATTTTATCTTGCTCTGGAGCTTTACAAGAAGCTCTCCAAAACGCTGGAAATGTACTACCTCACGTTCTCTCAGAAAACGTATCACATTCGTGACATCGGGATCGTCTGACATTCTGAGTATGTTGTCATACGTCGCACGCGCTTTCTGCTCTGCCGCCATATCCTCCATTATATCCGCGATCGGATCCGCTTTGCTCTGAAGATATGCTGCCGAGAACGGAACACCCGATGCGCTGGACGGATAGACTCCGTTTGCATGGTCAATGTAATAATCACCTACGCCGTAACGGTCAAAGCTTCTTGCACCTTCACCCTTGGTAAGCTGGGTAACTATGCTTCCTACCATTTCAAGATGTCCGAGTTCTTCTGTTCCGATATCGGTAAGGAGCGCGATACCGCTTTTGTCGGTCTGAGCGAAACGCTGAGAAAGATATCTGAGCGATGCACCGAGCTCTCCGTCCGGACCGCCGTACTGACTGAGAATATAGCTTGCGAGCTTCGGGTTCTTGTTATTGATCTTAACTGGGATCTGGGTCATTTTTGTGAATATAAACATATACAGCCCTCCTTATGCCATTTTCTGCGACGGCCATACACCGACAAGCCATTCCCACTCTTTGTCGCAGTCCGATGAGCAAGCCATAAGCGGATAAAAGCGCTTTTCAAAGGCTTCACGGCAGGCTTCGGAATTCTTGCAGGCTTCATCGAACATTCTCAGTGCTCGGCTGTCTTCGGGGTGAGTATCAAGGTAGAGCTTCAGATCATTCACATAGAACATGGCTTCGCTGAGCTTTTTCATAAGCTGCTGAGCAGTTATCTGTCTGTTATTTTCCATCGTAAAGCCCCCTCTCATATTCTCCGATGCTGATGTCGAGTTCGGGGAATACTGTTCCCCTCTCCAGTGCCTTCTCGGGAGTATAGACCTTGCCGAGCTTCTGTACCGGCACATAGGCATAGCCTACGTTCATTACGCTGTTATCGGGCATTGACATACCTGCACATTCATTATAATTCATGCTGGACCTTCCTTTCGTTATGATTTGCCGTCTGGCTTATTTATTGTATGCGTCAGTTCAGTATGATGTTACATTGATGACAGATATGGAAATTGACGTAATATCTGATATGCGACTTTTTTTATAGTTTATTGCCAAAATCTATTGAAAAAAAAATAACGATGTGTTATAATAATTGTGATTATAAGAATACTACGGAGGAATATTATGATACAGATACGGGAAGCACAGGTGACGGATCTCGACAGAATGCTCGAACTGTATTCGCTTCTGTTTGGTAAAGGTATTCTCAATAAAACTGTTGAAACGATAAAGATATGGAACCATATCATCACGGATAAACTGTATCATGTGATCGTTGCAGAAGAAGACGGAAAGCTCGTCTCCACCTGCACCTGCGTTATTATACAAAATATCACTTATGATCACAGACCTTATGCGATCGTGGAAAATATAGTTACCGACAGCGAATACCGGGCACAGGGACTTGCAACTGCCTGCCTTGAGGAAGCAAGAAAGATAGCAGAAAAAGAGGACTGCTTCAAGATCATGCTCACAACCGCATCAAAGCTTGATTCCACACATAAGTTCTATGAAAAACTCGGCTACAATAAACAGGATTCCATTGCATTCACGCAGTGGCTTTAAGGAGCGCAAATGGCGGAAAATCTCAAAACCATATCCGAAAACAGACAGGTACGGCATGAATACTTTATAATAGAAAGCCTCGAAGCCGGCATCGAACTTACCGGAACAGAAGTCAAGTCGATCCGTCAGGGAGGTGTTAATCTGCGGGATTCGTGGATCTCTATCGAAAACGGCGAAGCATACGTAAAGCAAATGCATATCTCTCCTTACGAAAAAGGAAATATCTTCAACAAGGATCCTCTTCGTGAGCGCAGGCTGCTGATGCATAAGCGTGAAATAATGCGTCTTTTCGGAATGTTAAAACAGGAAGGGCTGACACTTATACCTGTTTCGCTGTATTTCAAGGGAAGCCGTGTGAAAATGCAGGTCGGGCTCTGCAAAGGCAAAAAGCTGTACGACAAGCGTGCATCAATGGCTGAACGCGATGCAAAACGCACCATAGACCGTGCGATCAAGGAACAAAACAGATGAAAAAGATCGTTTCGGCAATCATAGCAGCCGCATTGATGCTTGTATGCGGTATAACGACAAGTGCATTTGACAGCAGCTTCACTCTCAGCGAAAACAACGTTTCCTCCCTTGGAGGAAATATCATATATCAGCCCGAACAGCGCATATACGCACTGACGCAGGGTGAGACATACTCAACCGAACTTCCGGTATCTGAAGGGCTGTATGTCAGTGTGATAACCGGCGGCTATGAAAGCGCCTCCGGAAACGGAAGCGGAGATAACGGCATAAACTCCGGCTGTGAACTGAGGGTCGAATGCTTCGACAGCGACGGCAACGAGATAACCCCTGCATACAGCATGGCGGCTGTTCCCGCAGACGGCGCGTTCTATAGCATGAGCATCGGTAAAGACGATAAGTATTCGGGACTCCCGGAAAACACCGCAAAGGTGAGGTTCACAATTACAGCTTCCGGAAACCGTCAGTATTTAAAATCGCTCAGTATAATTTCGAGTGATATGAAGGCAAGGGATCTCTCCGTCAGAGAGTGGGAATACCACCGTCTCAACAACATCAACGCCAACACCACTTCCGCCGGTTACTGGATAATGGTCGCGTTTGTATTTGCCGTGGCATTGATAATGTTCGGAGTACGAAAGTACCGTGATAAGATAAGAAGCAGAAAATGAACCACAACACAAATATCCCGCATGAATGGTATGATCGCCATTCACGCGGGATATTATCTTATACAGATTTCAGGTCTTATTCTGCTTCTTCCCAGTTATGCCATACATTCTGTACGTCGTCGTTGTCATCGAGCGCATCGAGGAGAAGTCCCATTTTCTTTATGTGATCCTCATCAGTGAGCGTTGTATAGGTAGAGGGAACTTTTGCGGGTTCTGCGGACAGCACCTTGTACCCCATATCCTCAAGTGCTTTTCCGACTTCGGTAACAGTGTTGGGATCGGTCGTTATCTCCACACAGCCGTCCTCAAACGAAAAATCATCGCCGCCGGCTTCAAGGATATCCTCCATTGCCTTATCTTCATCTATATCGCCGTCCTCGTTATCGAGAACAACGATACCCTTTGTGGTGAACATGAATGATACACAGCCGGAGGTACCGAGATTTCCGCCGAACTTATCAAAATAGTGCCTTACCTCACCTGCGGTACGGTTTCTGTTGTCAGTAAGACACTCTACGATAACAGCAACGCCGTTGGGACCGTAGCCCTCATATACGCACTCTTCGTAGTTTGTCTTCTCACCGTCTCCGCTTGCCTTCTTGATAAGACGATCTATGTTATCATTCGGTATATTGTTGGATTTTGCTTTCTGTACAAGCTGTGCAAGCTTTGAATTGCTGTTTGGATCTCCGCCGCCCTCACGCACCGCTACTATTATCTCACGGCTTATCTTTGTGAAGACCTTTGCTCTTGCTCCGTCCTTTTCACCTTTTTTTCTCTTGATCGTGCTCCATTTCGAATGTCCTGACATAAAATATCTTCCTCCGTTGTATTTGCTGTTTTATCAATGCGAAAAAGCATTTGTTTACATTTCATACAGTACCGTGCGCCGTTTTTACGGTATTGTCTTTATTCTGCTTCCTTACTGCTGAACTTGTCCAGATAATACTGTACTCTGTCTAAGTTCTTCCAGTAAAGATAATAACCGTCCATGAAGTGCTGTATATCGTCTATCCTGATGCGGAACTTATCCTCACGCACCGCGAAGCTGTTCAATACAGTCTGCGGAGCTTTAAAATACATGGCATATTCGGGGAACATAAAGAAATTCAGCTCATAATCCATTCTCTTTACTACGGTATTCACAAGCTTCTCTGCGTCAAATTCATCAAGATATGCGCATTTGTATCCTCCGCTTATCAGCCTGTCGTAAAGCTCAAACGCGGCATTTATCGTTTCGCCGGCAGAATTTCTTCCGGATCTCGTTTTGTAAAGCTTATTGGTATAATTATTTTCGGTAATGTTCTTCAGCCCGAACTCAAAATACTTCTCCTCGGGAGCATATTTTGTAAGCTCATTGAAGGTATATGAGATCCAATGACTGTTTTCTTTTTCGTAATTGTTGTCAACGAAATAATCTGCTGCCTTCTTTGCTGCACTGAGGAACTTTGATTTTCCGGTAATGCCGTAAGCTTTCAGCAGTCCGAATGCGGCTTCACCGTCATAGTATATTACCACATAATCCTTGAAAACACTGTAATCGCTCTTATTCAGACAATGGCTAAAGCTTCCGTCCTTTTTCTGAAAATAGATCACACCGTTTGCAAGCGCCGTCACCAGCGAATTATACTTTGATGAACCGAACACCTCAGCATATGCTGAATAAGCCAGGAGGGCGAGTCCGTTTCCGCCGATATTCAAATATGACCCGTCAACTATGAATGCTGTACTGTTGTCCTTATACTGCACAAATTTTTTCAGGTACATAAGATTAGACTCGATAACGGGTATCAGAGTTGAATCTCCGCACATATCATAAAGCATTATCATATCCCATACGGTACCGGCATGCCTTAGAATATTATACCCCTCAATTTCCTTGTTGTCAATAGGGTAATATCCATAAATATATTTTCCGTTTGTATCGCATATTGAGCGCAGATATGAAGAACTTTTACGGGCGAGCAGTTCAAGACCGGTACGTGACAGTTCAAATTCACGTCTGCCGGTATCAGCATACGAGCCATTTGTGAGCTTTATTGCAAATGAGTTGTTTTCCGCAAAATAACCCTGAGTTTTTATTACATACAAATCTGAGGGAATACCCGTGAGCTGCTTCTTACCCATCTGATCAAGCTCGGCATTGATGCGCGTGAGGCTGAGCTTTCCGGTATCATAGTTAAGGATACCGCAGCTGTTTATCTGTGCTTCAAGCATTGCCGTACCGTAGTAGCTGTTAAAGGCGATACCTCTTCTGAACGAACCTTCGAGAGTGCCGGAATGGCTGCTTACAAATTCTGAATATGTAGTTTTATCAACACCGGTCATAACATCGAGCTTGAACCACTTAGGGAATATCCCGGATTTTTTTGCCTTTTCGTAGGTCTTTTCAAGCACCGAATCAAGGTTGCTTCCGGAGTAGCTGAATACTCTTGCCTTCTGTTTTCCGTTTGAAACAGAAATAAACACAGCTGTTTTTCCGAGCTTCTCTACGGCGTCCATAGTAGTCTTATCGTTTTTCAGCTGTTGTATCACAAGTGCGAATCTGCTCTGATACTGCCGGTCGGTGACATAAGCAGCCTGTGCGGGCAGAATGAGGATTGCCTGCACTGCGATCACTGCGGTCATAATAACAGCCATAATTCTTTTTAACGATCTCATTATTACTCCTTCTCTACAGATCGGCAATTTCCGCAAAAAGCTGTTCAAGACGCTGATCGCTGCCGATAAGAGATAAATACCCAAAAAGCACCTCCACGGCAGTTGCCTTATGATACTCTGCCGGATTGCTTGATTTCGGTGCGGTTATCCCTGTTGAATTACGCCCTCTGCGTAATATATCGGCTTCTTCTTCGTCAATTATCGACAAAAGCTTTTCATAAGCTGCTGCCTGATAAGAAGCTCTTACTTTCTTTACCGACATAGCGTGAAGTGCGGCAGAAGGACGGTCACCGAGGCTCACTATCATACGGCGCACAAGCTTCTCATACACACAGTCGCCGTAAAATGCAAGCGCTCCGGGACTAAGCCGTTTCGCTTCCGCTTTCGTCAGATTGTCCATATTATTTCCTTCTGTTATATAAAACGTTTAATAAATCACTTTTGTGACAACCCAAGCCGCTTTGCCCGAGAGTGTTGAGAAGTCGCTGCGCTTGAGAGCAGGGCGCTGCCCTGCACCCGCTTCTTTTCGTCGCGAAAAGAAGCAAAAGCGACTCCCGTAACACGGAACCTGAACAGTCTCTTCACAGAACGATATTCTTTCAAAAGGCGCACACGCTTGTTAGGGCTATACCGCACAAAGAGCGTGCGGTGATTGCGTTGTCAGAGATTTCGTCAGATTGTACAGAAATGACGCATGGCTTTTGAAGGTTTCTCTTTTGCGCTGCATCTTCGTTACCGCTTATAT
>CAMOKN010000224.1 GCA_946617595.1 uncultured Clostridia bacterium | reverse complement strand
CGTTTCCTTTCTGTTGAGTATGGTGTGGCAACTCTATTTTAACAGATTTCGATCACTTTTTCTATTGTTTTTTTGACTTTTGGTCTCACATCTATTGTAACACTACAAGATTTTTTTATTTTTTCGCTCATAACTATTGCAATTATATCTTTTTTTTGCTATAATAATATAAATATGTATATTTTTATGCAAGAGGAACGTTAAATGGACAAAGTACAGAACGCAAAGCGCATAGTCATAAAGGTCGGTACATCGACACTTTGCTATAAAACCGGAAATCTGAATATCAGACGTGTAAGAAAACTTGTGGAAGTAATGTCCGATCTCAAGAATGAAGGTAAGGATATCATCTTCGTTACTTCCGGCGCTATAGGCATCGGCGTCGGAAAATCAGGGCTTACTTCACGGCCAAAGGATATCCCCACAAAACAGGCGTGTGCGGCGATCGGGCAGTGTGAGCTGATGAACATATATGACCGCGAGTTTTCAAAATTCAATCATACAGTGGCTCAGCTGCTTGTGACAAGAGATGTTATAAGCAACAAGACCCGCCATGAGAACGCATTCAATACTCTGCACAGACTGCTTGAAATGAATATCGTCCCGATCATAAACGCGAACGATACCGTTTCGATCGAGCAGCTCGACTTTGATGAGAATGACACACTTTCGGCAATAATGGCTCAGCTGTGTGAAGCCGATCTGCTCATAATTCTCACCGATGTTGACGGACTTTATGATAAAGCTCCGTCAGAGCCTGATGCAAAGCATATCCCGCTTGTTAAAAAGCTTACAGATGAAATGATAAATTCTACCCGCGCAAAGGGGAGCGAACTTGCCAGCGGTGGAATGATAACAAAGCTTGAAGCCGCTTCTATTGCAGGTGAAAAGGGTATCCCTACGGTTATCGTGAACGGGGACGACCCCGAAAATCTTTACGGCATATTTGAGGGTACAACAAAATGCACGGTCTTTGACCTTGCTCAGTAAAAAGGAGATAAATATGGGATATATAGATGAACTCGGAACAGCCGCTAAAAAAGCCGAATCCATTATGACCGGCATAGGCACAGACAAAAAGAACGATGCTCTGCGCAGGATCGCCGAAAAGCTTATCGGAAGCAAGGATATCATAATCAAGGAAAACAAACGTGATATAGAGAATGCAAAAATAAACGGTATGTCCGATGCCATGATCGACCGTCTTACTCTCACAGAAGCAAGGATAGAAGGCATGAGCGAGGGCGTAAGACAGGTAATAGCGCTGAAAGACCCGATAAATGAGATAATAGGCGGTGAAGAACTTCCGAACGGACTGAAAGTAGAGAAAATACGTGTTCCGCTCGGAGTTATCGGCATCATCTTTGAGTCCCGTCCGAATGTGACTGTAGATGCGGCAGCGCTCTGCCTTAAATCCGGCAATATCTGCATACTGCGCGGCGGAAGCGATGCTATCTATTCAAATAAGTGCCTTGTCGGAATAATGCGTGACGCTCTTTCAGAAGCCGGACTTCCCGAAGATGCCGTGCAGCTTGTAGCCGACACTTCAAGAGCTGTTGCAGGCGATATGATGAAGGCGGACAAGTATATAGACGTGCTCATTCCGAGAGGCGGCGGAGGACTTATCCGCTCGGTAAGACAGAACTCGACCATACCGGTTATACAGACCGGAGAAGGTAACTGCCATGTTTATGTTGACAGATTTGCGGATATAGAAAAAGCCGTAAATATAACCGATAACGCAAAAACTCAGCGTCCGAGCGTCTGCAACGCCATAGAGACTGTGCTTGTCCACAAAGATGTCGCAGAGCAGTTCTATACTGCCCTGAACAAGAAGTGGAACGGAAAAGTCAGGATCTACGGCGATGAGATCTGCGCAAAATATATGGATACAGAGCGTGCGGCTACGGAAGAAGACTATGCGACTGAGTTCAATGATTACGTTATTGCTGTCAAAACAGTTTCAGGCATAGATGAAGCGATCGAGCACATAAACAGATACGGAACAAAGCACAGTGAGTGCATAGTGACCATAAATCTTGATAACGCGCTGAAATTCCAGAAGCACGTAGATGCGGCGGCTGTTTATGTGAACGCGAGCACCCGCTTCACCGACGGCTTTGAATTCGGTCTTGGTGCAGAGATAGGCATTTCGACTCAGAAGCTCCACGCAAGAGGACCTATGGGACTTAAAGAGCTCACAACATATAAATATCTGATCACCGGAAACGGACAGATCAGATGAAGGAGATAAGATGTCTTCAAAGAGAAATAAAAAGAAGAACAATAAAAACGCGATCCTCAACAATCCGAATGAAAAACAGAATATAACCGTAAACATCACCGAAAAAATTTCCGAACAGCTTAATGATGAAGATGAGCCTGCCGAACTGAGCAGCAACAGCATTTCTCTCCTTGCCGAATATGAACGCCAGGAGCAGGAAGCCGAACAGCGCCGTGCAGAAAGACAGCGTCAGGCAGAACTTGAAAAGGCGGAGAAAGAGAGACGAGCTTCTACACCCGCTGTTCTTCAGGATCCTCCTGCGTCATTGCCGCCTGAGGACAGTATGAGAAGACGTGCCCTGGCTTCTGAACAGGTTCAGGAAGAAGAACATGAGGAGATCAGGACGTATGTCCCGAAAGAATCGTCATCAGGAGAAGATAACGGCTTTTCGGGCGGTATAAATGAAGCGCTCTCCGAAAATGCCGATGATGTTTCAAATGTGGATCCTGCCGACAGTACAGAAAGCGGGTCGGACGAAGAGAAGGTTCAGGAACGTCCGAAAAGGTTCTATCTTGTCTTTGCGGTATTCGTTATAATAATGTCGGTAATAGGCGTTATTTCAACAGTGAACTTTATTTCGGGAGTCGTCTCGAATATCGCAAACCGCACCGATCTTAAAAATGAGCTTGCATTGTTTCTTTACCCGATAGTATCGGTAGATCCTCCGGACTGTGACGATGTGACCGATCTTCCTTCCACTACAGTTATCGAAGCAGCCATCTGGAAGATCATACTCACCGGAGATAACTCAAACTATGAAAAACAATACAATACTTATATGTATGTGCCGGCGATAGATGTTGAGTTCTCGGTAAGATCAATGTTCGGAAATTCAGTAGAGATAAAGCACGAGACTGTCGGAACAATGGATATAACGTTCACATATTATGAAGAGATGAACTCTTATCTTGTGCCGATAAATCCTCATTATACTGCATATTCTCCGAGAGTTACCGATGTAACCAATATCGGTGAAACTTATACCGTAACTGTTGAGTACATTCCGCCTTCAGCACTATCGGTAAAAGGAATAGAGTTTGAGACAGCAGCGGTCAAGACTATGGTCTATACTCTTTCAAAGAGCAGGAGCAGCATCGTTCTTCATTCTATCAGAAATATCACAAGGTACGGAAACTCAAATGAGTATTGATATCAGAAATATAAAAGCAGTCATATTCGATCTTGACGGAACTCTCCTCGATACAGAGAAGCTTCTGTTCAGATACTGGCGGCAGGCTGCTGCCGATCATGGATATGATATGTCTCCGGAGCAGGCACTTACGCTTCGCAGCCTTACTCACAGGCTCGTGCAGCCGCTCTTTACCGAATGGTTCGGAAAAGACTGCGATTACAGAGTTCTGCGTAAGCGCAGAATGGAGCTTATGCAGGCTCATATTGACAAATACGGCATCGAAGTGAAGCCGGGAGCCTCCGAGCTTCTTGAATATCTCGGAAAAAACGGCTATATGCGCGCAATTGCGACCGCTACCGATGCCGAACGTGCAGAAAAGCTGCTGAAGCTGGCAGGGCTTGACGGTTCGTTTGACAGGATAATCTGCGCTTCAATGGTAGAATGGGGAAAACCGAAGCCGGATATCTACATTTTCGCCGCAGAACAGCTCGGACTTGCACCTTCTGAGTGCATTGCGGTCGAAGATTCACCGAACGGCGTGATTTCCGCACATGGTGCGGGGTGCTTTACGGTAATGGTACCGGATCAGACACAGCCAGATGAAGAGCTGATGAATTATATCGACATGAAGTGCGACAGTCTGACCGGAATAATACAAATACTTGACCATTAATGAAAGGAGTCATGAAATGAAAATACTCAATGTTCATGATATGAACGAAGCTGTGATGAAGGATCCCGCAGCGTTCATAGAATCGGCAGAGCAGACCTACCGTAATGAAATAAAGAATGTTGCTGATCATATCCTTGAACGTGATATGAACCTGCCTATCATACTTATCTCAGGACCGTCGGGTTCCGCCAAGACCACTACCGCACTGAGACTCTGCACTTTGCTTGAAAATGCGGGGAAGACCGTTCACCCTGTATCAATGGACAACTATTTCAGACCGATAGGCGATCCCGAAAACGAAGTAGATGAAGACGGGCGTGTCGATCTCGAAAGCCCGAAGAGACTTGATATGGATCTTCTCAATGAACATCTTGAACTGATGTGGGAATGTAAAGAGGTAGAGATGCCTACATTCGATTTTGCAACCCAGACCCGTCAGAAAGGAAAAAAACTCAGGCGTGAGCAGGGCGAGTTCGTGATACTTGAAGGAATACACGCCCTCAATCCCGAGATCACCGGTAATATCGGATCTCATGCAACCACGGTATATGTCAGCGTCCGCACAAGACTGAAAAATGACGAGAGCAACCTTCTGCACCCCTCAAAAGTCAGACTGATGCGCCGTATAGTAAGAGACAAGCTTTTCAGGGGAAGAGATGTTTCCGGAACACTTGATTTCTTCAAATGGGTACAGCGCGGTGAACAGAGATTCATTATGCCGTACAAGGATAAGGCAATGTTTGACATAGATACCTTTATTGCCTATGAACCTGCTGTGTATAAGCCGTTCATACTTGACGAGCTTCTTTCTGTAAAGAATACATATCCCGATTATGAACAGTTCCTTGATCTGGAGGAGTTTCTGACAGAGATAGATGGGCTTGACGCAGAAAAAGTACCGCTGGACTCGCTTGTACGCGAGTTTGTAGGCGGCAGCCACTACGAATACTGATAAAACCGGTTTTTGTGCATCATTGCTAAAAAATGCTGTTAAAATATAGTGTTTTATTAAATCTTTACATTAAACTATTGATTTTATTGACAAAATGATGTATAATAATTTAAAGGTATTTTTTATAATATAAAAGGTACGGAAAGGCAGAATTATGGAAACTAATATATTGCTCGAAAGCGGAACCAATGAGCTTGAACTGCTCGAATTCTTCGTAGGCGAAAAGGATTACGGTATCAATATCGCTAAAGTCAATGAGATAATGACCTATCGTGAGGTAACTCCTCTTCCGGCTGCTCCCGATGAAATAGAAGGTCTGTTCATGCCGAGAGACAAGATAATCACTGTAGTAGATCTTCACCGTGTGCTCGGAAACTCACTTCCCGAAGGAAGCGACGGTCTTCTTATCCTGTGTGAGTTCAACAGGCTCGATATCGCATTCCATGTTACAAGTGTAAAGGGTATCCAGCGTATCAGCTGGAGCAATATAGAAAAGCCGCCGACAGTTGCTAACAACAGTCAGATGGGCATTTCGACCGGTATTGCAAAGATCGAAGGCAGGATTATCATAATACTCGATTTCGAGAAGATAGTATCCGATCTTAACAGCTCGGCTTCTCTTGATATGTCGGGTATAGATCGTATTGAGTCAACACGTGATACAAGATTCGATACAAAGATCGTTATTGCCGAGGATTCTCCTTTCCTGAATCAGCTGGTCGTTAATGCAATTACCGATGCCGGATTCCATAATATCGCTTCATTCTCAAACGGACTTGAAGCATGGAATTATATTTCGTCATTTGCAAACAAGGATAATGTCCGTGATTACATAGGACTTGTTGTAAGTGATATCGAGATGCCGCAGATGGACGGTCACAGACTTACAAAGCTTATAAAGTCCGATGATAAGCTCAAGCAGATACCTGTATTCCTGTTCTCATCTCTTATTGATGAAACAATGAAGCGTAAGGGTGAGAGCGTAGGCGCGGACGATCAGTTCTCAAAGCCGCAGATAGCTTCGCTTATTCAGGCGATAATCAGAAGAGTTTCATAATTTCTGTAACATCATATTACGAAAAATACATCTGTTCTTGCTGTTTTTGACAGCGGAGCAGATGTTTTTTCATATTAAGTGAACCTCTAAAAACCCATTTGAGAGAAAACGAGTCATCCGCGTCGAATATTTCGTCAAGTCTCCTCACCTTGCGTGGTCTCCCCGGCAGCG
>CAMOKN010000223.1 GCA_946617595.1 uncultured Clostridia bacterium | reverse complement strand
CGTCATCTTGCACAGAAATTCCTTGAATTGCGCCAGCAAACCTGCGTCATTTCTGTACAATCTGACGAAAAGTCTGACGGCGCAATTCACGTACAATCTTTGTGCGGTATAGCCTATACTTTGTGAAAACGATTACTTGTGTATTATAACATATTATTAAAATTTTTGCAATACATTTTTGAAAATTATAGAAATTTTCCTGCAAATGGAAGCCGCGAAGGAAGATGTTTTTTCAGATATTGCCGTATATTCCAGCCGAAACTGCGGAAATTATTCTCGGGCAAGAAATACCCGATGAAAGGATGAATGAAATGAACAGCTTTTTTAAAATGCTTTTTATTACAGCAGCAGTGATACTCTGCGCAGCTATCGCACAGTCCTCCGAAAACGCAGCCCCCGCCTATTCGCAGACAGGCTCGTCCGGCACCGAGGTCGAGGAGATCCAGCGTGTACTTAAAGAACGCGGATTGTTCACCGGAGAGATCACAGGCTACTACGGCGCCCAGACGCAGGAAGCGGTAATGAAGTTCCAGCGCCAGCAGGGTCTTGCGCAGACCGGAGTTGCGGACGCATCGACACTGAAACGTCTCGGAATAACCATAGGATCCGTTCCTGCGGCGACCGACGCAAATATAAACCTTCTCGCAAGGATAATCTCGGCAGAAGGAAGAGGTGAATCATACGTCGGTCAGGTAGCAATAGGCGCTGTTATCTGCAACCGTATCGAGCACCCCTCTTTCCCGGATACACTCGCCGGTGTGATATACCAGAACGGAGCATTCACCGCAATAACCGACGGTCAGTTCAATGAACCGGTAAGCGAAAGCGCTTACTCGGCGGCAAGAGATGCCCTTGCAGGCTGGGATCCGACAGGCGGTGCGATATATTACTACAATCCGGACAAAACAAGCAACAAGTTCATATACTCAAGACCGGTCATAGCCGTTATCGGAGATCACAGGTTCTGTTCGTGATGTTTACGGCGCTGCCCTTCCCTTCCGGAACGGACAGCGCCGGAGCCATTTCCCGCCCTCAGCCTCCCTCAGTGCCGATACTTGTGATATTCTTTTTTTAAAAAAAGCTTGCAAAAAAAATCGAAATGTAGTATAATAAGATTGGTATATTATAATTTAAGGAAACGATGATTTAAGACCGTATGTCGATCGTGCCACAGATCCAGTCGGCAGATCGGACAAATTTTTCGCAGGCATACTGGCGTATGTCAAGGAAAATTTGTGCAAGATGACGGCTGAAGATGTGGCGCAAGCGGCGTGCGGGATTTAATCAGCGGTTCCTTAAGACACGGAAGGTTATTTATGGCATTTGGTATATACAACTACAGAAAGACCGGAAGCGGCGTAAGCAAGCGCGGACCCAAGAAAAAAGCGTTCTTTCTGTTCTGGGAAATCTTCGGAGCGAAATTCTGGAAGTTCTTCCAGATAAATCTTATATATGTCCTGTTCTGCCTGCCGGTGGTAACGTTCGGACCAGCCACTGCGGCAATGACTCAGGTCATGCGTAAATTCGTTATAAGCGAACCTATATTCATTTTCCACGAATTCTACACGGCATTCAAGAAAAACCTCAAGCAGAGCATCATCGTCGGAATAGTCGATCTGCTGCTGCTCGTACTGCTGGTATTCGACATAAACTTCTACGTCACCGTGCTTCGCACAGACTCGGAGATGTATCTGAAAGTGCTTATGGCAATATCGCTGGCAATGGGATTCTTCGTGATAATGATGCACTTCTACATCTATCCTCAGATCGTCGCGCTGAACCTCAATCTGCGGCAGATAATCAAGAACTCGTTCATTCTTATGATAGTGGGATTCAAAAGAAGCTTCGCTGCATTCTTCTCATGGGCAGCAATTGTGACGCTGATGTGGCTCGGATTCCCTTATTCGATGCTTCTGCTGCCGCTGCTGCCGCTGGCATGGATGAACTTTATTGCAACATTCTGCGCTTATCCAGTAATTCAGAAGCACATAATCGATCCGTTCTATGAGGCTAAGGGCGAGAAAAACCCTGAATACGCCCGCTTTGAGACAAATGAAGAAGATACGGTGTTCGAGGATATGGGAGGAGTCGAAGCTCCTACCGAGATACCGAAAGAAAAGACCGTAAGACAGCGTTCAGCCGGAAACGTAAAGGTCAGGGCAAAAGGAAAAGTAATAAAGTGATCTGCCGCCGGACGGCAGGAGGAATAAAGGCTGTGCCGCACAAAGATCGTGCGTGTATCGCCCGAAGCGTCTTTGTCTCCGATTTGCTTCGCAGAGACGCAATGGTTTGGAAAAAGACAGGAGTATCATTATGAGAGCAGATTTACATTGTCACACCACATTATCAGACGGCTCCCTCGGTATAGAGGAAGTCATAGCACAGGCAAAGCGCAACAAGATAGATGTGCTTTCGATCACCGATCACGATAATCTTGCATCAACGAACCGCGCCGTGATCCTCGGTCAGAGATACGGCATAAGAGTGCTGCCGGGAGTCGAGATATCGGCGGTTGACGGAACGCGCGGAAGAAAAGTACATATCCTGTGCTATATGCCGCATAAGCCGGACAGACTTGAAGGGCTGTGTCTGCGCACAAGCGAGGCAAGAAAGCAGCTCGGCAAGAAAATGGCGCTGAAAGTGGTCGAGGAATACCCGATCGCGTTCGAGAACATTCTCCGCTACGCAGCAGGCGGAAAGACCATTTATAAATGCCATATCATGCACGCACTGATGGATTACGGCTATACCACCGAGCTGTACGGTGATGTCTATGACAAGCTTTTCAGTGCTCAGGACGGTCTGTGCGCGGAAGAGGTAAGATCTGAGACTGAGCGGATCCCCGATGTACGGTTCGCACTGGAGCTTATCCACTCGGCAGGCGGTACCGCATCTATCGCTCACCCGAAAGTATATAACAGTTTTGAGCTGATCGAAGAACTCGCCTCACAGGGTAAGATCGACGGTATCGAAGTTTATCATGAGAGTGCCGATGAGACGGAGGAAGAACAGCTCCTCGATCTGTGCCAGCAGTACGGGCTTCTGCCCACAGGCGGTTCGGATTTCCATGGATTCTACAATCACTACGCTATCTCGCTGGGGTATAAGTTCACGCCAGAGCAGTCCGTGCGCGCTATCATCACACGCGGCGAACACCTGAATGTGTGAATGTCAGGCGATAACAAATAAAAATATAAAAATAAAGGACAAAAGTTATGGACATCAAAGAAGAAGCACTCAAAAAGCACTATGAATGGCAGGGAAAGATAGAGGTCATTTCCCGCGCGCCGATCAACACAAGAGAAGATCTCTCGCTCGCATACACTCCGGGCGTTGCACAGGCGTGTCTTGAGATACAGAAAGACCCGTCGCTGTCGTATAAGCTGACAAGACGCAGAAATCTCGTTGCCGTAATAACCGACGGAACAGCCGTTCTCGGACTCGGCGACATCGGCGGGCTTGCAGGAATGCCGGTAATGGAAGGAAAGTGCTGCCTGTTCAAGGAGTTCGCCGGAGTTGACGCCTTTCCGCTATGCATAAAGAGCAAGGACGTTGACGAGATCGTACACACAATAGAGCTGCTTTCAGACAGCTTCGGCGGCATCAATCTTGAGGATATCGCAGCACCGAGATGCTTCGAGATAGAAAGAAAGCTGAAAGAACGCCTTGATATACCGGTATTCCACGACGATCAGCACGGTACAGCCGTAGTAGTAGGCGCTGCTCTCATAAACGCCGCGAAATGCGCCGGAAAGAAGCTCTCCGATATGACAGTCGTAATAAACGGTGCGGGAGCCGCCGGAATAGCTATCGGAACATTCCTGCTCAGCCTCGGCATCGGAGATCTTATAATGGTCGATCTCTGCGGCATCATAAACCGTGAGGATAATTACGAAAATCCCGCGCATAATGATATAAAGAACAAGTCAAACAAGAACTGCCGCAAGGGTAAGCTTTCCGATGCAATGAAGGGCGCTGACGCGTTCATCGGCGTTTCGCGTCCGAACCTCGTTTCGGAGGATATGGTGAAGAGCATGGCGGATAAGCCGATAGTATTCGCAATGGCAAACCCGACCCCGGAGATAATGCCCGATGATGCAAAAAAAGCAGGTGCTTATATCGTCGGAACAGGCAGGAGCGATTTCCCGAATCAGATAAATAATGTGCTTGTATTCCCGGGACTGTTCAAGGGAGCGCTCTCAGTGCAGGCAAAGCGCATAACCGAAGAAATGAAGCGTGCAGCTGCGTATGCGATCGCATCTATCATTCCGGATAACGAGATAACAACAGAGAACATCATCGCAAGCCCGCTGGATAAAAGAGTTGCAGATACGGTCGCAAAGGCTGTTGCAGACGCATATAAGGAATAAAGAACATGAAAATAGTATCGGTGGATTACGGCGACAGCCATACAGGTATCGCTTCATGCGACAAGCTCGAGATGATAGCCTCGCCGGTCTGCATCATCGACGAGAAGCGCTTTGAAGTGTGTGCAGACAAAGTCGCAGAAAAGATAAAAGAACTCGGCGCGGAGCTTGCCATAGTGGGCGACCCCATAAATATGAACGGAACATACGGTCCGAGAAGCGAAAAGTGCCGCGAATTTGCCGGACTCCTCAGAGAGCGGCTCGAAATTCCGGTGGAGATGTGGGACGAACGTTCTTCCACCGTTACGGCTCATAATATAATGAATGAGCTCGACCGCCGCGGAAAAAAGCGCAAGGCTGTCATTGACGCGGCAGCAGCAGCAGTGATACTCGAAAGCTATCTCGCGTTCAGGAGAAATAAAAATGCACAAGAAAAAATATGACCCCGAACAGGCGGATAAAAAGCTGAAGCGCATAACTATCCGCAACTGGATTATAATGATAGTGTCCCTTGCGCTTATAATAGTGTGCTACTATTTTATAAAGTAGAATAACAGATAAATAACAGATAAGAGAACAGAAGAAAGGAAGCCCGTATGTATATATATAACTCCGCATCACGGAAAAAAGAAGAATTCATTCCACACACCGAGGGAAAGGTAAGTATGTACACCTGCGGTCCCACGGTGTATCATTATGCCCATATCGGAAACCTCCGCAGCTACATAATGGAGGACGTGCTTGAAAAATACCTCCGGTTCTCCGGATATGACGTGAAGCGCGTAATGAACATCACCGATGTCGGACATCTCACAAGCGACGGGGACACCGGTGACGACAAGATGCTCAAAGGCGCACGGAGAGAACACAAGACAGTAATGGAGATAGCAAAGTTCTACACAGACGCTTTCTTCGAGGACTGCAAAGCGCTCAATATCAAGATGCCCGATGTTGTAGAACCCGCCACACACTGCATCGACGAATTCATACGAGTGATATCGTCGCTGCTCGAAAAGGGATATGCCTATGAAGCCGGCGGAAACATCTATTTTGACACATCAAAGCTCGATAAATACTACATCTTCAACGATTTTTCGGAGGAAGACCTCGAAGTCGGAGTGCGCGACGGAGTTGAAGCCGACACGAACAAGAAGAACAAGGCGGATTTCGTGCTGTGGTTCACAAAATCCAAGTTCGACGATCAGGAGCTGAAATGGGAAAGCCCATGGGGACTCGGTTATCCCGGCTGGCACATCGAATGCTCGTGCATCAGCATGAAGCATCTCGGCGAATACCTCGACATCCACTGCGGCGGCATCGACAACCAGTTTCCGCATCACACAAACGAGATCGCGCAGAGCGAAGCGTTTCTCGGACACCCGTGGTGCAGATACTGGTTCCACATACATCATCTTAATACGGACAGCGGCAAGATGAGCAAGTCGTCGGGAGAATTCCTGACCGTTTCCCTGCTGAAAGAAAAAGGATACGATCCTCTTGTTTACAGATTTTTCTGCCTCCAGTCCCATTACCGCAAGAACCTCGTGTTCACATACGAGAACCTTGACAATGCCGCAGGAGCATACCAGAAGCTTGTTTCAAAGGTGGCGCAGATACTTGACGGCAAGGGCAGAGAATATGACAAGGCTAAGTACGACGAGCTGATAAAGGGATTCACAAATGCGCTCGACAGTGATATAAACACAGCTCAGGCGATAACGTCCATATACGATGTCCTTAAGTCCGATGCAGATAATGCAACCAAATACAAACTCACCGAGGATATCGACAGCGTACTGTCGATAGGGCTCATACAGGCTGCTGAAAAAGCTGCGGTCAGCAAAGAAAGCGCACAGGCAGATATCCCCGACGAGATAAACGAGCTTGTAAAGCAGAGAGCCGATGCAAGAAAAGCAAAGGATTTTGCAAAGGCAGACGAGATAAGAGCAAAGATAACGGAAATGGGCTGGATCGTCGAGGAAACGAGACAGGGTACAGTTATAAGAAAGGCTTGACGATATGGCAAAAAAGCTACTCGCGGGAATACTTCTGGCAGGAGTTCTCGCACTCTCCGGCTGCTTCGGCTTCGGAGGAGGACAGGACGAGGGACTCAATCAGAATCCCGTAAGAACATTCGATTACAGCACTATGCACCTTGTGCAGCTTGAAGACCCATACGACGGACAGCCCCTTGCTGTCATCGAAACGACCTTCGGCACAATAAAAGCTGTACTCTACCCTCAGTATGCACCGAATACGGTACAGAACTTCATAGACCGCGCAAATGAGGGTTACTACAACGGCAAGGACGTTTACGGCATATTGCAGAGCTCACTGTTCATGACAGGTGCAGAGAACGAGCAGAGAAATTCAGGCGTGACATCTGACGGAAACCCTATCCCTAACGAATACTCGGTCGATCTTTGGCCGTTCAAGGGCGCTCTGTGCTCATTCAACGGACGCAGCGGATACGGCGACAGCAGATTCTTCGTGATAAACGAGCAGCCGCTTACCGACGATGACGTAAAAACTCTGAAAGGCGTTACCGACAAAAGCGGAAATCCGCTTCTGCCGGACGAACTGATAAATGCGTTCAGAGAAAAGGGCAGCATAGCAGGGCTTGCGGGTCTGCACACAGTATTCGGACAGACGATAGAAGGATTCGATGTGATAGAAAAGATCTGCGCCGCGCCTGTGAGCGGAGATACCTCCGCACCGGTGGAGCCAATAAATATCACAAAGATCACTATAGAGGAATATCATGCAGGCTGACCGGCGGTATGAGGGAGCAGACCGCTGTAATTTAAAGGAGTATTGTTAAAATGATAAGGATACTGAAAAGAGCGGCTGCGGCAGTTCTTACCGCAGTAATGATAATAACAGCCGCAGGCTGCGGAGACAGCAAGGTCGAGGGCAACCTGAGCGAAGTGAAATACGGCGATAACGGCACTTACGCGATCATAAAGGTGAAGGATTTCGGTGAGATAACCGCAAAGCTGTTTCCGGAAGCCGCACCGAAATCGGTAGAACGCTTTATAGAGTTTGCCGAAAGAGGATATTATGACAACCGCACCATACACAGAGTAATAAACGATTACCTCATACAGGGCGGATCCCTGAACGGTGACGGCAGCGACGGAAATATCCCCGAATCTCAGTACATACCTGTCGAGACATCGGATCAGACGTATAATTTCTACGGCGCACTTTGCTTTACTTCTTCAAAAAGCGGAAGCTATGCGCAGTTCTATATCGTGGGCAACAACAAGCCGCAGGATATAGATGCCGTGATAGATAAGATATCCGGTCAGCTCGCAGACGAGTCGATATCCGCAAGACTGCTGCCGGAGGACAAGAAGAAGTACGAGGACTATCTCGCCGAGCTGAAAGCCATTCCGGCAGAGGTAAAGGAGAAGTATGCGAAGTCCGGCGGACTTTATGAGCTTGACGGCGAGAATACCGTGTTCGGACAGGTAATAAAGGGATTCGATGTGCTGAGGTCGATACTTTCGGTCGAAGTGGTTTCCGGAAACAAGATCGACGACAGGAAAGAAACTCCTTCCAAACCGTTGGATTCGATAATAATTGAAACAGTTGAAATAGTAAAGATCGAGCCCCAGACAACAGAGGAGACTACCACCAAAAAAGGCTCAAAGACAGTCAAGACCACTACCGCGGACGAGATCATCAACGCAGAGACTCTGCCTACACTTGCATCTTCCGATGATACCACCGGAGTGCCGGAAGAATCCGGCAGTGAAGGCGCGGAAGCTGAAAATTCCGCCGAAAATGCAGCCGACAGCCAGATGACCGCAGATGAAGCAGTTGAAAGCGCCGCACCGGAAACTCAGGAGGCAGCAGATGCAGATACCGTTCCTGCCGAGACTCAGATAGCCTCGGCAACAGATCCGGACGAGGACGAGATAGTCGTTATCGAAGAATAATACCGGTCCGGACAGCACAGTTGTTTAATATTGCCAAAGCGCCGATCACGTTTATCAGCAGCCTTTTTCCGCTGAAAACAGGCATTTTATACACAGAATCACATAAATTGCTGTATTTTATTTGTATATTATCAATATTAATGTTAAAAATATATGGTGAAAATGTAGATTTTGCTAAAAAAGGCTTTATTTTTGGGTCGGAATGTGCTATACTTTTAAAGCATCAGTTAAGATGACACGATGCCGGCAGGATAAATATGCTCAAACGGAATTGAGCTGTATTCTTCCCCCAATACGGTCTATCGCAGATACCGTACAGTCACGGAGCAGTCTCCGTGTTGTCTGCGGCGGGTCTATAAAAACCGGATAAGAGGTCAGAATTTTGGATAAATTTATTATAAACGGCGGAAAAAGATTGACGGGTGAAGTCGAGATAAGCGGTGCAAAGAACGCCGCACTCGCAATAATACCCGCAGTCATTCTTGCAGATGAGCCTTGTGTGCTCGAAAATGTTCCTTCGATAAACGATGTAGCCATTGATCTCCATATTCTCAGAGAACTGGGTGCAAAGGTCAGGGTCATCAATAAAACAACGATCGAGATAGACCCCACAACTGTCAGGGATATCCCGGTGCCCTATGAGCTTGCAAGATCTATGAGAGCTTCGTATTATTTTCTTGCAACTCTCCTCAGCCGCTTCAAGCACGCACAGGTGCCTATGCCCGGAGGCTGCGACCTCGGCGACAGACCTATGGATCAGCACCTCAAATGCTTCCGTTCGCTCGGAGCAAAATGCTCGATCGAACACGGCATAGTCGATATAAAAGCGGATTTTCTGTTCGGCACACAGATCTATTTCGATAAGGTGTCAGTAGGCGCAACAATGAACGCAATGCTCGCCGCTGTCAAGGCGGAAGGGCTTACTATACTTGAAAATGCAGCCAAAGAGCCGCATATCGTCGATCTTGCAAACTTCCTGAACTCCATGGGCGCGGATATAATGGGCGCAGGTACGGACGTCATCAAGATCAAGGGCGTAAACAGGCTCCATGGCGCAGAATATTCGATAATCCCCGACCAGATCGAGGCAGGAACATTTATGATCGCGGTTGCCGCAACAAAAGGCGATGCCCTCATCAAAAACGTTATCCCGAAGCACCTCGAACCCATAACCTCAAAGCTCCGCAAGATCGGGGTCGTGGTAATGGAATATGACGACAGTGTAAGAGTCATCGGACAGGGAGATTACGACAGGATCACCGTTAAGACAATGCCTCACCCCGGGTTCCCCACCGATATGCAGCCGCAGCTCGCAGCTCTCCTCACTCTCGCAAAAGGCACGAGCATCATCACAGAGGGTATCTTCGACAACCGGTTTAGATACGCGGACGAGCTCCGCAGAATGGGTGCGGATATCTCCGTTGACGGAAAGGTCGCTGTTATCGAGGGCGTAGATCACCTCACCGGAGCTCCGGTAAAAGCAACAGACCTGCGTGCAGGCGCTGCGCTGATAATCGCAGGACTAAGCACCCAAGGGACGACCGAGATCGAGGACATCTACCATATCGAGAGAGGTTACGACAATATGGACGTAAAACTCCGCGCTATGGGTGCCGATATCGTCAAGAGAAGTATCCCCGAAAGTATCAGACAGGCTATATGATTATTACAAAACATTCCGTAAATTTGGCATTTTGCTTAAAATACGGGGTGTTTTTTTTCACATCAGTTCTGTATGTTGCACTTGAAATATTCTGAGAAATATGGTATAATGTTATAAATATTGACAATTTATGCCCTCGAAAGGAAAAAGCTCATGAAAACTTCAATGAAAAAACGTCTTCTGAGACTCGGAATACTGTGCGCGGGAATAGGCTCATTCGCAGTTGCGGTCGTGTCTGCTATTGCTGTGAATATGGTCGAATCAAATTTTGCGGATCATTTCGGCACGACTGTCATCAGCAGCGTTATAAGTTCAATGCATGAAGAACTCGACTTTCTTCCCGGCGGTCTTAAAGATGCTGTTCCCGGCGAACACAATGATATTTTTGATGATGTATTCGTTCTCGGAGATCAGAGAAGCTATAACTACAGCGATTTTTCATCTGACAGCCAGAAGCTTTCCAACGGCGGAATGACAATGGCATATATCTCTTCCGCAAATATCAATCTCTTTGCACTGAACAGAGGAAGCGAGACTGTAGTCGGAGAGCTTTACAACGGATATTTTGACTATGCGGTCGATATAATGAAGGGCGACGGGATATACGGATTCATAGCCGACACCAATACCGGAAAAATACTTATTTCCACCATTAAGAGCGAATGCGGAACAAACATTTCCGGAAACTCCCTGTATAAGGACAATTTATCTGCCGCTCAGTCAGGAAAGTCTGCACATACCGGCGGCGCATTATCTCAGTATGTGGTATATTCGTCTCCTGTGACCGATCACCCCGAATTTACGGTATTCTATGTCACCGATGCTTCACTTATCTACGGCATGGGCAAGAAGTGCATCATAGCTATCTTCATCTGGGCTGCAGTTCTCACCTGCACAGGCGTGGTAGTATCTATCGGCGTAGCAAAGAAGATCGCTGCATCTATCACTCCCACCGCAGAGTGCCTCGAAAAGTTCTCCAGAGGTGAGATAGACGCATCGTTCAGGGCAAACGACAGAGGCGACGAGACAGAGGTCCTCTCTCAGGCAATGGAACAGACTATCAGAAATCTTGGTGCCTACATAAAGGATATAGACTTTATCCTCACGGAGATCTCCAACGGCAACCTTACAGCCGAGAGTAGCTGCGATTATCAGGGCGACTTCAACCATATCAAGGAATCTCTTGATAAGATAGCTTCATCGCTAAAATCCACGATCGGCACTATAAGACAGGCAGGCGAGCAGGTAAACGGCGGTGTCGGAATGATCGCGAGCGGCGCACAGAGCCTTGCGAACAACTCCTCTACCGAAGCAAATACACTTAAAGAACTCGATACTCTTGTAAAGAACATCAACGAAAATGTTGCCGCAAACGCACAGATGACCGACCGTATGCGTACTCTCTCCGAAAAGACAGTGCTCGATGTACAGGAAGGAAACCGCAATATGGATAACCTCAGCAGCGCTATCGAGGATATCCGCAAGGCATCTGAGGAAATACAGTCTATTGCAAAGCTCATAGACGATATAGCTTTCCAGACAAACATTCTCGCGCTCAACGCAGCGGTAGAAGCTGCAAGAGCAGGAGATGCCGGCAAGGGATTCGCTGTTGTTGCAGACGAGGTACGAAACCTTGCGAGCAAGTCCGCAGAAGCCGCAAAGGACGCAGTACAGGTGATCGGACGCTGCGTTGCGGCAGTGGATCAGGGTGTTCAGCTCAACCAGTCCGCAAGCAAGTCGCTTGAAGAAGTCAGCAACTCGGTACAGGAATTCAGCGTTCTTGTCGGCAAGGTGGCAGATTCCTCCAGCCAGCAGGCACGTGATATATCTACAGTAAACAGCGGACTTACCAGCATAACGGACGTTGTAACAAGCAATGCCGCTACTGCACAGGAATCCGCCGCAAGTTCGGAAGAGCTGGCAAGTCAGGCTCAGATACTCGAACAGCAGCTCAGGATATTCACGGTATAAAGAATGAGATTTGTGATACAGCGTGTCACACACGCATCTGTTACGGTTGACGGAAACACGGTCGGTAAGATAGGCAAGGGATTTCTTGTGCTGATCGGCATACATGACAGCGATACCCGTGAAATTGCAGACAAGCTTATAAAAAAGCTGCTCGGGCTGCGGATATTCGATGACGAAAACGGAAAGACGAACCTGTCGCTGGAAGATGTAAGCGGCGAGCTTCTGCTGATCTCTCAGTTCACGCTTTATGCCGACTGCCGAAGAGGGTTCCGCCCGTCATTTGTAAAAGCCGGTGCGCCGGATATGGCAAACGAGCTGTACGAGTACATTATATCCGAATGTGAGCAGCATTTTCCGACCCAAAAGGGAATATTCGGCGCGGAGATGAAGGTAGAACTGCTGAACGACGGTCCGTTCACGATAATACTTGACAGCGAAGAACTGATAAGAAAAGAGAATGACAAGATATGAATTTCAAGGAACTTAATTTTGCCGTTGACGGCGACAGCATCACCGCAGGAATGCAGTGGTCGTGGCACGTTTTTCAGAAACTGAGCTTTGCGTCACACTATAATGTGGCAGTAGGAAGCGCGGTGTGGTACAAACGGACGATAACAACGTCCTCCGGAAGCGTCACAACACAGGATTATGATGATCCCGGATTTGCGGGAATAAGCGACGGCTGGCTCGAAACAGATGATCTGAACGAACTCCAGAAGCGCGCAAACAACTGCGCAGTAGTGCATATCCAGCGCTTTCTGTCTGAAGTAAGAAACGGAAACGCGAAAAGACCCGATGTTTTTGCTTTCGCAATGGGAACAAACGACGATGCCGGAATGCTCGGAGATCCCGCAAAAGCGCTCACAGGAAAAACGCTCGTCGGGAATGAAAATATAGATCTTTTCACAGAAGCCGGTGCAATGCGCTGGTGCATACAGACGATATCGGAGAACTTCCCCGAAGCAAGGATATTTGTGCTGACACCTATCCAGGCTGCCGATCCTGACCACAATGCCAAGATCGAAAAGCAGATATCCGAGGTATTCACAAAAATCGCCGGCGGTATGAGTGTGCAGCTCATAGACTGCTTCCACGGCTGCGGTATCTGCGAAAAATTCGAGAACAAAGGCGCAGAAGGACGTTACCTGATAGACGGTCTTCACCCGAAAGCAAACGGACAGGCACGCGAAGGTTCCTTCGCCGCATCTCAGATCTCCGCTAAGATGTTCTGAGATCCCGTCCGCTCCGCTTGAGAGTTTTGAGAGGTCGCTGCGCTTGAGAGTTTGAGAGGTCGCTGCGCTTGAGAGCAGGGCGCTGCCCTGCACCCGCTTCTTTTCGGACGCGAAAAGAAGCAAAAGCGATATGCTTCGCGCTATAGCTAACAAGTATTTGCATTATGACAAACTAAGGCACAGAGCAATTGAGAAGCTCTGTGCTTTCTTTGTGCGAAGAATCTTTTCAAGTTCCGTTTTAACGGGATTCGCCTTTGCTCCTTTCGGCGTTCCGAAAGGAGCGGGGACGGGG
>CAMOKN010000222.1 GCA_946617595.1 uncultured Clostridia bacterium | reverse complement strand
CTTCGTCAAGTCTCCTCACCTTGCGTCAGCAAGCTTTCGGAGCCTTTCCTTGCATTTGGCGCAATCATCTCATTTTCTCTATTCAAAGCGGTTTTTAGAGGTACCCTAATGGAAAATGTATGCGGAAATGGGGTGAAGCTTTGTCAGAGATGCAGGAAGCATTGTTCGGTGAAAGCGCAGGGACCGGAAATGACGAAAACAACAATAATAATGAGGTCTATGAGATAGACGGACAGGTGACTCTCGGAGAAGCTTACCAGCCCGATTATACAGATACCGAAGAAAATGTCGGGACTCCCGAAGACATGATACGTGAAAGCATGGACGCAGTTGAGCGCATGAAACAGGAGATCGCCGAGGAAACAAAGAATATCGACCGCCGGTTCGCAGAGTCCGGTGCCGTAAGAACAGCACAGCATCATGTGAGCAGAAGAAGATCCGTATATGTGATCGGCGTGATCTCGGCTGCCGCGTCCCTGATATTTATGGGTATCGCGCTGCTGATCTCTTTGTCATCGCCCATAGGAGCCTATTCCGCAATAAAGCTTGCCCCCGTTATGCTGATCTTTCTCGGAGCCGAGATAGTTTTTGCCATAGTCCGCCGAAAGTCCCTCAGAATAAAGGTCGATCTCAGAAGCATAATAATCATAGCTGCACTTATTATCCTCACATCTGTGCTGTCGATCGTGTCCGTAAACTCTTCCGCCGGAAACGGAGAACGCCTGTATGCCGAGCAGCGCATACAGAATATGCTTGCAAGCAGACTTCACGATACCATAGCAAAAGATTACATACGCAGCGTCGATATAGAGACTCAGCTGTTCGGCGAAAATGCCGAAATGTATGAGACTCCTGCCGATCTCACCGACGGAGATGTCATAAATCTCACCGTCTATTTCTCGGACGCGCAGATGCCGATAAGAGATTTTGCGGCTGAGTGCAGGGATATACTTGATGATATAAATAAGCTGTCATATAATTTCGGACAGATAAATTTTATAGCTGACGATACCGTAAATCATTATACACTCGATGTTGACTGGCATTATCAGTCCGGTTACAGCGCGGACAGGCTTGCGGCGCTTGTGAATTATTTCGGCGACGGGATCTCGGATAACGATATCCCGGATATATCGGAAGAATGATCTTCCGGCACAGCTCATTCTGAAAGGAAATGATCTTATCATGGCATTTGAATCTTTACCGGGTTTTATGATAGAAGTATCCCAGAATAATCAGACGTTCATTATCGGGGATTATTTTGCGGTATTTGAAAATGACAGCGATATGCCGAATGTTTATGAATGGAGCGCGGTCAGGAAATACACCGAGACATCGGATCATTTCACCGTATCATTTGACAGGGAAGAATATACCCTGCCGAAGAACGCTTTTCTCGATAATATGCAGCAGATACATTTCAGAACTATAGCGGAGGGAATGCTTTCGGGGCAGAAGGGCGTCGAAAAGAATGTAAAGTCGAGGATAATCCCCCCGAAATACGATTATGTAAGCGCAGACCTTTCTTCAAACCTGTTTACCGGAACCGGAGTATATGCCGAAAAGGAGATCAATACCGGAAGTGTCTCCCATATCTACGGAAAGATAAAAGTGCCGATATGGTTCATAGCCTCTGCCGCGGCAGTTCTGTCGTTTGTGGCAATGTGGCTGATCGGCGGAAATCTCGATAAGAATTACATATTCTACCTTGTCATAGCGTTCTTTATAGGTCTCGGACTGGGTACCATAATATATCTTATACTTTGCATCATCGCAAAATACAGATATTCGGGATTTCTGAAACGCGATGTCTCAACAGTTGAGAATCTTGTCTTCGTGGTCGCACCCGACGGCTTCGGCGCAGTCGAACAGTGCATCTACTGCGGAAATGAGCTTATACCGTGGTCATTTGCGAAATATTTCTATGAGACGAAACATTCAATTTCAATAGTTTGCAGGGACAAGTCGGTCTGCTGCATACCAAAGAGACTTTTCCAGAAAAGCGACCAGACGAGTTTAGTTGATTTTATAGCCGCAAGAGTCGAGCAAGACTGATACGAAAGGACTGTTTCAGAGAATGAAAACGAGTGTTACAATAGAATCTCTCAGGGGTCCGGCAGGAGAATTTCTCCTTGCAAGCATCACTAACAGTGACGGAGTTATAGGCTTATGCGATACATCGCAGAAAAACGGGGTGCGCAGAAAGACCCTGTATGCCGGAAGCGAAGCGCTTGTGGATATCCAGTACCGCGAAAACAACAATGAGTCGAACCGCGTTATCTGGCAGACATCTTCTATAGATAAGACAAAGTCGGTGATCGGAACAAGACTGCCCAAGTCATGCGATAACTATTTCAGCGGTTCGGCACCGCTGTCAAAGGCGATAGTGCCGGTGCTTGAACTTCTCTCGAACGGACTGTATGTTATCCATGTCTCAAAGGTATATCCGACCGACGGCGCCGGTAATTTCTTCTGGGACGCTTTTACCGTAAAGCATGAGATATTCGGCTCTGCACCATACAATCCGGTGATAGGGCATGAGAAGTGCTATTCGCCGCCGTTTATCGTTCCGACACAGTCGTTTGCGGGATATACCGAGAGCGCAGTCGGCGCGGCAGCGGAAAAGCTTGTGAACGGAAAGAAGCTGGGCGGTATCGCGCTTCATCTGACCGGAATGTTCTCTGCGCTGCTCGAAGGTCATATCAACGCGGCAGCCTGCGTTGCAAACAATTATGATTTCAACTGCATCATAATCGAACCGCTCAATCAGGTGATCTACGGAGAACCCGAAAGCATCAACGAGAATAAGGTAGTGGCGCTTGCGTGCCCGTTCGTGAAGATCTCATTTGATAATATATCAAGAAAAATGCTTGAAAATTTCCTCATAAACAGAAGCGTATGCGTTCCGAGAGACTATGAGGAGATAAAGTGGAAAGCGGATAAGATGCTCAGCAACGGCGTTCTGTCAAGAAAAGTCTCAATGGCGATAGACAAGAATGTCGAGGGATATCCCGATGCCGAAATGATGGCATCGGCGTTCGCGATAGACGATCTCAGCGACAACGACATAAATGTGCTGCTCAGGGGTGACACCACGGACAGCGACGGACGTGTCATCATTTCTCAGAACTACTATGAGAGCATCACTTACGCGGTGAACTATCTCCAGCTGAAAGACAAGAAGAGATTTATCGAGTTTGCGGATGCGATAATAAAGAATCCCGACCTCTCCGGTGCATACGGATATGTCGTGAACAGACTAAAATATATCATGGACGCAAAGGTGAACGAGATATTCAAGTTTATCAAAGAATCGGAAGACCCGAATTATACATCGCTCAAACCTATTGCGGAGAAATATTCAAAATCCTACAGCGACTATAATGAGGGAAATGTAAAACGATTCCTCAATTCATCGGTACAGGTTAATATCGGCGGTTCTTCCGGAACGGGAGGACGTTCTGCCGCAGACGCGATCATGGATCTTGCCGCCGAAAGACGGGGAGCGGGATCATCGGCTTCTGCCGGGGCATCGGGCGGAACTTCTGATGACCGGAAGTTCTCCTCGCTCGAACTTTCAAGACAGATCGGAGCGTCTTCATAATAAAGGGAACCTCCAAAAACCCATTTGAGAGGTACCCTAAAGGCAATACGGAGGTACTTTATGGCAGTTCCGGAAAACATCATAAAACAGCGCGCAAGGATAATGTACGTATATAAGATCCTGCTTGAAGAGACTGATGAAGAACATTCGATCACGATGCCGAAGATAATCGAAAAACTCAACGGTTACGGTGTCAGTGCTGCAAGAAAAGCTATCTATGATGATATAAACGCGCTGAAAGAATTCGGGGCGGACATCGAGACAGGAAGAGGAAGCGGAGCAGGTTACAGTCTGCTGAGCAGGGATTTTGAGCTTCCTGAACTGACGCTGCTTGCGGACGCGGTATCATCGTCGAAATTCATCACACAGAAAAAATCCTCCGAGCTTATAAGAAAGCTCGAAGGGCTTGCAAGCAGACATGAGGCTGCCGGAATAGAACGGCAGATATATGTTGCAGACAGAGTAAAGACTCCGAACGAGAAAATATACATCAATATCGACGTCATACACCGTGCAGTCGCGGAAAAAAAGAAGATAGAATTCAGGTATTTCGGCTATGACGCAAACCTTAAGAAAAAGTATCACGACGGACGGCATATATGTTCGCCGTATGCTTTGACATGGAGCGACGAGCATTATTATCTTGTTGCTCACTATGAGAAATATCCGGACCAGTACACGAATTTCCGCGTTGACAGAATGGAAAAGGTATCTATCCTTGATGAACCTGCAAAGTCAATGCCGCGAAAGCTCAACCTGTCGAAGTATCTTAATTCCACATTTTCAATGTTCAGCGGAAAAGCGGAGAATGTGGTCCTGTGCTTTGAAAATGATCTGATGAATCCGGTGGTTGACAGATTCGGGTATAATATTACATCATACAGAGAAGACGATGAGCATTTTTCTGTGAAAGTGAGCGTCAAGACAGAGCAGCCGCAGCCGTTTTTTGCATGGCTGTTCCAGTTCGGTACAAGGGTAAGGATAGTCTCGCCGGACGATCTGCGGCAGAAATACACAGAATCTCTATCAAAAGTTGCAGAAATGTACAGGGAGAAATGATCCTTAATGGAGAAACGCTATGAAAAAAGAACTTATAAATGAGCAGATAAATATACAGTTTCCGGACGAGTTTTCGGAGATGGACAAAACGGAGCTGTCGGAGTATTTCAATTCTATTGACAGAAGGTGGGGAATACACGACACGGACAGGCACATCGTCGTTTCAGTCGGCTGGGTGAAAGTAAACGCGCTGGTGTCGCTCATTACTGACGCAAGGTCGGTGGCAAACGGTGCGGGTGTGAGTCTCGAACGTCACCTTAAAGATTTTATACGTGGAGAAGATATTTCTGTGCAGTACGGAGGTCAGAACTGTGTGGGATTCGGATTTGAGTTCAGAGCATCGGACGATGAAAGCGTTGTACAGTGCGGCAGGCTTGCGGTAATGAAAGTAAAGAAGCTTTATTATGCGATATACTTTATTGTCCGGAAGGATACGGCGGAAGAATCTTTTGGAATATGCAATGATATCATGGCATCAATAAGCTTTGAAAAGTGAAGAGACTTTTCAAGTTCCGCGGAGCGGGATTTGCTTTTGCT
>CAMOKN010000221.1 GCA_946617595.1 uncultured Clostridia bacterium | reverse complement strand
GTCAGCAAGCTTTCGGAGCCTTTCCTTGCATTTGGCGCAATCATCTCATTTTCTCTGTTCAAAGCGGTTTTTAGAGGTACCCATAAATTCGCTTTGAACATCTCTTGACAAAAATCATAAAATGATGTATAATTAAATTGCATAAAATATAATTGAACGAAAAGGAGAAAACTATGGAATACAAATACAAAACAAGAATGGTCTGTTCGACCGAAATAAATTTCACGCTTGACGGAAATGTAGTCAGAGGTGTATCATTCAAGGGTGGCTGCAACGGAAATCTGAAAGCAGTCTCGAAGCTTGTTGACGGAATGACCGTGGAGCAGATAGAAGAAAAGCTTGCCGGAAATACCTGCGGCAGCAGACCGACATCGTGTGCGGATCAGCTTGCCATAGCAGTCCGTCAGGCGTATGATGAGAGCCGTAAGGCAGGATAAAGGCAGGTGTTAGCATTGGAGAAGAACTATGATATGCTGAAGCTTGAAAACCAGCTTTGTTTTCCGCTTTATGCGTGTTCGCGTGAGATCGTTAAGAAGTATCACCCTCTTCTTGAAGAGATCGGGCTTACATATACACAGTATATAGTGATGATGGTTATGTGGGCTGAAAAGAGGGTAAGCGTCAAGCATCTCGGCGAGAAGCTTTATCTCGATTCAGGTACACTTACCCCTGTCCTGAAAAGTCTCGAATCCAAAGGCTTGGTAACGCGTAACCGCTCGTCAGAAGATGAGCGTGTTCTTATCGCCGAAATAACCGCATCGGGTGAAGAACTCAAAGACCGTGCCGCGGAGATCCCTCCGAAGATCGCCTGCTGCGTCTCCCTCACCTCCGATGAAGCAGCCGAAATGTACAGGATACTCTATAAGATACTGTCCTCAGTATGATTGTCGCTCCGCTCGAGATTATTCAGATTGGGGCTCGTCTGTCGGTCATCCCCCTCTCTAAACCCCGCTGCTTTTCAATGTGAAAAGCAGCAAAAGCAAATCCCGTTAAAACGGAACTTGAAAAGATTCATAATATAATGAAAGCATGTAGCATAACATACTCTTTGCGGTATTGCCCCTATTTAAGATTATTCACAAGATAGCTCTTCTTATGCCGTATATTCAGAGCAAAACTGCTTAAAATAATCCTGACAAAATCGAAAGGAAGGTCGTTTAAATGAACATAAGCGATATAAGAATAAGAAAAGTTATGCAGGACGGAAGACTCAAAGCTGTAGTTTCAATGACTGTGGACGATGCTATCGCCGTTCACGATATCAAAATAGTGCAGGGCGATGAGCGTGTGTTTGTTGCAATGCCCAGCCGCCGCGATGAGTCCGGCGTGTTCCGCGATATAATCCACCCCATAAGCCCCGAAGCAAGAGGTGAGATCGAAGCACAGATCATAACCGCCTATGAGGACTATATCTCAGCCCAGCAGAACTGATGCCTTCAAAAGCGCGATCTGCGTCTTTGCATCCTCTATCTCGTTGTTCATTACCATTTCAACAGCCTTTTTCAGCGGTATGGTATATACTTCGAGAAATTCATCATCGTCAAGCTTCTGCTTATCCTGATGCAGTCCCTTGGCGAGATACATGTGAATAACTTCTGAATCATACGCAGGTGTCGGGATAAGACAGCCGAGATATTTAAATTCGTCCGCGGTGCAGCCCGTCTCCTCGTGAAGCTCGCGCTTTCCGCACTCAAAGTGGCTCTCCCCCCATTCAAGCTTTCCGGCAGGGATCTCAAGCAGAACTTTTCCGTGAGGATAGCGGAACTGCTTTACAAAATATACCTCATCGTTTTCATTCAGAGCAACAACGCATACTCCGCCCGGGTGGCGCACAACATCACGCTTTGCTTCTTTTCCGTTTTCAAGAAGAGCAGTATCACTGTAAACGTCGATAACACTGCCTTTGAATTTAAGTTCGCTGTTTATGGTTTTTTCTGTAAGCTGCATTATAGGGTGTTCCTTTCTTCAGACTGTACCGCGCATAGATGTCAGCCGTGCTTTGTGCGGTATTGCCTCTGGCTTTACGGAGAATATCTCAGTATATTATCGCTCCGTACTTCTGAGCGGCATTTTTGAGTTCGTCCGGGTCGATGAGACAGGTGCCGTCTATCAGAGCACGTCCCTGATATAACATCACCGCAAGCTTTATTGCGATCTCATCATCACCGCTGAACATCACCGGCAGAGTTGCCATGTGTGCATTATCGGCAAAATCGAGTGCATCGTCCGGCGAATTTATCTGTATTTTAAGTACATCATATCCTCCCTGTTCACAAACCGCGAGCAGATCTTCGCCCATACCGGCGTTGCATATCACGGGGTCGGATATTTCGGTCGTATCATGCTCGAGGAAGAATGCAGAGCGTTCATTTGCCAGCATCATCGAATCCTCATATTCTATTTCAGGCGGAGTATAATTCTCTTCTGAAATAATATTCTGAAAACGCGTTGCAGTCTCGTTGTCAAGACCTATGAAGACATCGGTGCCTGCCGAAAGAAGCCCGGCGATCTCATCATCGGTGAGCTTACCGCCGGATATTCTCACCGCAAGCGGTATCTGCGAATACGGTTTAATTCGTCTTATGCCGTTTATGAGGATCTCGGGACGGTCCGAAGAGATGCCGAAGCAGATAGCACCGAGTGACTGCATAACTATAAGCGCTGCATCCGCTGGAAGTTCATGCTCCGTTGTGAGTTCATCATCGACATTTATCAGCGCATAAACAGGCACTCCCGACTTACGGCATTCGAGTATTGATGCTCTCAGGTCTGACATAAGCGACATTCCGTCAAGCAGGAACGCTCCGGCATTTTCGCCGTGTATTTCTTTTATTTTCTCCTTATAATATTTTTTCAGCTCGGTGAATGATGTTTCTCCGTAAGGGATAGTCATTTCGCCGCTTGGTCCTATGGCTGTAAAATTATCCGTATTAAGCGCGACGGGTCGTAAACAGTCGTCTGTCATTTAATTTCCTTTCTTACACAGATGATGAGGCTGATTAATGCCGGTAAACAGAGGTCACATTTTTTCCGGTGCATCGACTTTCAGCATATCGAGCATATTCTTTATCACAATTTTAACTGCGGTGCAGAGCGCAAGGCGTGATGCTGCGATCTCCTGTGCTTCTCCCTTTATCTTGCAGGTGTCGTAGAACTTATGGAAGAGCTGTGCAAGCTCATAGGCATATCTTGTGATCTTTGACGGGTTGTATGTCTTAGCCGCGTCATTTATCGTATCGGGCAGAGCCGCAAGCTGTCTTATCACCGCAAGCTCAGCTTCTTCCGTAAATCTCAGCTTATCGGCTGACAGCTTTACAGGTGCCTGACCCTCTTCGGTCAGCTTTTCGAGCATACGGCAGATGCGCGCGTGCGCATACTGTACATAGAATACCGGATTCTTTGAACTTTCTTCGACTGCAAGGTCAAGGTCGAATTCAAGATGAGTGTCCGGATCCCTAAGATTGAAGAAGAATCTTGCAGCGTCCATAGGAATCTCATCAAGCAGGGTCGCAAGAGTTATCGCTTTCCCCGAACGCTTTGAGAGCTTCACTGTCTCGCCGTTCCTTACAAGGCGCACCATCTGCATTATCACTATATCCAGCTTATCGGCATCTACGCCGAGCGCGGTGAGCGCAGCCTTCATTCTTGCAATATATCCGTGATGATCCGCGCCGAGAATATCTATCGCCTTGTCGAATCCCCTTGTCACGAGCTTATTGTAATGATACGCGATATCCGGCACAAAATATGTGGGAACTCCGTTTGCGCGGACGAGCACTCTGTCCTGATCGTCCCCGAAATCCGATGCTCTGAACCAGACAGCCCCCTCCTTTTCATAGGTGACGCCCTTTTCCTTCAGCATCTCGACGATCTCTTTCACCTTGCCGCTCTCGTGCAGTGAGCTTTCCCTGAACCATGTATCATATTTGATCCTGTATTTCAGCAGATCGTCCTCAAGTCCCTTTATATTTATCGGAAGCGCATATTCCACCAGTGCTTTTCTGCGTTCTTCCTCCGACACATTCATGTATTTGTCGCCGTGTATCTCCGCAAACGCTTTTGCGTGGTCGATTATATCCTGACCGTGATAGCTGTCCTCAGGCATTTCCTCAGTGCTGCCGAAAAGCTGTTTGTAGCGGATATCAAGGCTAAGACCGAACTTGTTCACCTGATTTCCGGCATCGTTGATGTAAAATTCCCTCTCAACATAATATCCGGCGTAGTCGAGAAGCGATGCAAGACAGTCGCCTATGGCACCGCCTCTTGCGTTTCCTATATGCATGGGACCGGTGGGATTTGCAGACACAAATTCGACAAGCACCTTTTTACCCTGACCGAGAGTAGTTCTTCCGTATTTTTCGCCCTCATCAATGACTGCGTTCACTGTTTCTCCGAACCACAGCGGCTTTAAGAACAGGTTTATAAATCCGGGACCCGCTATCTCCATGCGCTCAAAAAGAGTTCCGTCAAGCACAGCGCTTTCGGCTATCATATCAGCGATCTCACGCGGTTTTTTTCTGAATATCTTTGCAGATGCAAGTGCGGCATTGCAAGAAAAGTCACCATGCGAGCTGTCAGCTGGCATTTCCACCGTAAACGGCGGAAGCGGCTCTGCCGGAAGCTTTCCGTCCGCAGTGAGTCTTCCGAGCGCGTTCATCACTATCTCTTTTACATCATTTTTTGCTTTTTCCGTCATGTTTGTGTTCATATTTATTGTTCCTTTATATATTATAGTTTGCGTGTTTTCGGGATAAATTGGGATATATCGCTCTGTGATGTATCTTTTCAAGTTCCGCGGAGCGGTACTGGGTCCAGCGTCACGCTGGCGCCGGTCCAGGGCGGCGTAAGCCCTGGTCAGGGTCATAGGGGCGAAGCCCCTATCATAATGCGCTTCCATGGGGTGTGGGGCGTAGCCCCACAAATAGCAAAGTGTCGGAGACACTTTGCGGTGTCGCGCGACTGCGCGGCATATGCCGATTTAACGTAAATATCTGCTGTCATTCAGCAGCCTCACCCGGCAGTGACACGAGGATCTCCATTTCGTTCTCGGATACAAAATCCGAATTGATGTCGATGCTGTATTTGAACCAAAGTCTTCCGCCCGTTTTTGAAAGTGTATTCTTTATATCGTAGGTGTTTATGCCCATTGTGAATTCTCCGAACTGTGTCCCATAAACACAGTGATGCTTAACATTCTTTTCAATAGTGAATGTCGTGGCAGCCGGACCTGTGCGTTCGATAATAACATTCTTGTCATCGGCTGTGATACGGACCTTACAGTCCTCATAGCCTATACCTCCGCTTTCATCATAGCTCAGAATATACTTGCCGTTTTTTATGCTGCATTTTCCGGCAGTAAAAAGCTCGATCTTGTCTTCACCTTCGTCGGTCTTCACAAGACTGGTTATATTAAGATCAACAGGTATCATAAATCTGTAATTCCTTTCGGCGGTAACTCACGCGTCAGAATCCAAAGCAATACCTATAAGCCTGTCTAATGCTTCGGAGTATGTGTAACCGCTTTCCCGCATAAGTATCATCAGTGCGCTTTCTGGAGCAAAGCCGGGTATCGGGGCTATGCGTCTGAGCATTATCCTGTCTCCCGATATACGGAAGGACATTTTTGCGCAGCCGTTGAAATTCAGGCAGAGGAAAGCTTTTTTTGCAATTGCTCTTATACGCTCGTTCTGTTCGGCGGTAAGATCAGGAGCTGATATGAAATCGGCGGTATAATATACAGAACTGTTTATATCGCGCTTTTTCACGATCTCACCGAGCTCGGTTATCTCAACATCGTATGAGCTTCCCATAACGCCGCATTCTATTGTCCTGCCGCACAGATCTTCTTCAACAACAGCCGTATGGTGATGAGAAAAGGCTATTTTTGCGGCACGTTTAAGTTCATCACTGTTTGTGACCTTGTTCGCTCCGATAGAAGTTGAACAGCTTGATGCCGAAACATATACGGGATATCTGAGTTTTTTTTCTATTTCTTTTATCTTTTCGTCTATTATATTCATTTCACTGCGTTCAAGCAGCGCATAACCGGGAACATCTATCCCGACAGATGCAAGGACAAGATGTGTCAGCGCCTTATCCATGCAATATACGGCAGTCTCCGGGTTGCAGTCAACATACGGTATTTTTGAAAGCTTCAGCAGTCCCTGTATTCTTCCGCACGAGCCGTATTTGCCGTGGAGCGAGGACATTACCACATCTATCCGCTTGAAGGCGGTAACTCCGTCAGCCATTATGGTAATTATTCCGGCATGGAGCGGATCCGGGCTTATGATAGCGGAGCAGCAGTCACTTGACATTTCCCATGTTCCGTTTATTATCTCCTCATAGTCTCCCGGAAAATAAAGCCAGCGTCCAGCCCGGGTTATGCCTATCGGGGTAACGTCGTATTTATCAGGAGATAAACCTTTCAGCACATAATATGCCGACACAAGTGATACTTTATGATCCTTTGTGGCTCCGCCGAATAAAACTGCTATTCTTGTTTTTGCCATATCTGATTTCCTTCCGCAGTATAAGGACAATACTGCACAAACAGATGCGCTCTCCTTGTACGGTACAGCCTGAGCTTTTCTCTTCTTTCCTGAAAAGCATACACTTATAGTTTATTATATCATATCAAGCGCAGATTTTCAATAGAAAAATTCAAAAATGAATGAAAATCCCATTCAGACCCCATAATCACCAAAGGCAATACCGCACAAAAGGATAAACCCCTTTGTGCGGTATTGCCTTGATTTTTGAAAAAATGAGGCCGCTTCCATTTTCTACCCGATTTCCCGGACAGAGCGGCTGAACCTGTCAAAAGCTGCCCGCAGGAGGTCTTCTGCGAGCACGGCAGGCAGGGAGAGCGCTATCCACAGAAAGAAGAACTGCGGACAGATCTGTCCCATAAAATTCATAGGTACCTTTGAGTAATCCCACACTCTGAGTCCAAGGCCAACGTTGAATATCATGCCGCATACGAGCTCGGCTGCGGTTATGAAGATCCCTCCTAATATTATTTGCAGCCAAAGCGGCGGCACTCTCCTGAAAAAGCTGTCGAATCCTCCGACCCATAGCAGGCACAATCCGCCGAGCACAAACATTGAAGGGTGGGTATGCCCGCGGTAGAGGATCTCGATAAGTCCGTATATAAAACCTCCGGTAAGAAATATAACGAATGATTTTATCATTTCCGCCGCAAAACTGTTCCTGCTCATAATGCTGCCTCCAAAAAACTATTGGCATTATTCTGTGCATTTTTGGCAGGATATATTCATATATTTTACAAATCCGGCATGTACAAAGAGAGGGGATAATATGAGATTTGTGAGAGCATTTGCGGCTCTTATTACAGCCGCAATACTTATAGTCGGGTTGTCGTCCGGCATGACGGCTCACGCCGAAAAGACTGCGGAAGCGGATATTAAAAGTGCAAAAGCCGCGATACTTATGGAAAGCTCGACCGGCAGAGCGCTGTGCGGACTGAACGAGAATATGCGGCTTCCTATGGCATCGGTCACAAAGATAATGACACTGCTGCTTGCGGCTGAACGAATTGAAGCAAAAAAACTGTCATTCAGCGATATTGCCGTATGCTCGGAACACGCAAACAGCATGGACGGCTCGGTTATATGGCTTGAAGCCGGCGAAAAAATGTCTGTGGGCGATCTTATAAAGTCGATAGTCATAGCCTCGGCGAATGATGCCTGCGTGATGCTTGCAGAGCATATAGCCGGAAGCGAAGAAGAATTTGTTGCAAGAATGAACGCAGAAGCCGAAAAGCTCGGATTGAAAAACACTCATTTTGTAAACTGCGTCGGTTATGACAACAAGGATCATTACAGTTCAGCACGTGATATAGCGATAATGGCTGCGGCACTGCGAAGATACAACTATTTCGACGATTTTCTCCTGACCCGCCTTGACAGCGTGAGGACCGGCACGATCCGTGAGACTCAGCTTCTGAATACCAACAAGATGATAACGTATTACAATGGGATAACCGGATTAAAGACCGGAACGACCGATGCGGCAGGCTGCTGCTTTGCGGGAACGGCAAAGCGCGGAAATATGGAGCTTGTGGCAGTCGTCCTCGGCTGCTCGAATGACTCAGACAGATTTGATGCCGCAGAAGCGCTGCTTGACTATGGATTTGACAATTTCGAGCGTGTCACGCCTCGTCCCGATGTGGCAGAGCTTGTCGAAGTCCCGGTGGAAAACGGCGTAAAGAGCGGCGTGGATACGCGATTCGCCGATATTCCCGAAATGATACTCGAAAAGGGCAGCGGATCACGCATAAAGTACCATTACAGCCGCACAGAAGCGATCTCCGCTCCGGTGGAAAAAGGTCAGACCCTCGGCTATGTGACCATGACTGTTGACGATGAAGTTATCGGAAACGCCAAGATCATCGCTGCCGAATCCGTAGATCGGCTCGATTTCTTCAGATGTCTCCTCTATGTCCTTAAAGCATTTTTCAGCTTTTGAGATCTGACCGCTCAGCATTGATCTCAGAATCCGCTTACGCCTGAAAATTTCTGAAAAGTGCTTTGCGTTCATTTCTGCCGGCAGATCCTGATCCCCCATGTCACAGACAGTAACATATTATGAAAATGCTACCAAATATAACATTATTGTAATCTTATGTTGCTTGAAATTGCATTTTATCTGTGATATAATGAATGGCAGACGGGGGTGAAGCAATGAGCATAATGTTCAGTAATCTGAAAATGTACCGTACAAATGCAGGAATGACGCAGGAAGAAGTTGCCGAAAAAATAGGAGTATCAAGACAGGCTGTCGCAAAATGGGAACGCGGAGACTCTTCTCCCGATATCGAGAGCTGCATCGCGCTTGCTGATATATACGGGACAACGATAGATACGCTTGTGCGCAATATGAAGCTTGAATATAAAAGCAGCGATGACGGAAAACACGTCTTCGGTGTATCCAGAATGAATGATAAGGGACAGATAACTCTGCCGGCGGAATGCCGGAAAATATTCGGGATAAGACCCGGGCATTCATTACTCATCATCGGTGATGAGGATAAGGGAATAGCACTGGTAAATCTCGGAGGACTCGGCACAGAACAGGAAGAATAAAATGAAAGCGATAGAAACAAAGTCACTGACTAAAAAATACAAAAATAAAACCGCAGTGGATTCGCTGGATATCTCTGTAGAAGAAGGTGAGCTGTTCGCGCTTCTCGGAGTGAACGGCGCAGGAAAGACCACTACTATAAGAATGTTGTCCTGTCTGTCAGCCCCGACATCGGGAGAGGGTTTTGTACATGGACACAGCGTTATATCAGAGAAATCAGCCGTAAAGAACATCATCGGCATTTCTCCGCAGGATACCGCAGTAGCGGAAAACCTCACCGTCCGTGAAAATCTTGAATTCATGGCAAAGGTCCACAGTACGGACAAACAAAAAAACACAGAGCTCGTGAATAAAATGATCGGGCTGTTCGGAATGTCTGAAGTCGAAAATTCGCGCGCAAAGACGCTTTCCGGCGGCTGGAAACGCAAGCTCAGCATTGCAATGGCGCTTATCAGTGAGCCGGAGGTGCTGTTTCTCGATGAGCCGACGCTCGGACTCGATGTTCTCGCAAGACGCGAACTCTGGAAGGTCATAAGACAGCTCAAAGGAAAGATAACCATTATTCTTACCACTCATTATATGGAAGAAGCCGAGGAGCTTTCAGACCGTATAGCAATAATGATAAACGGAAAGATCGCCGCTGTGGGAACTCTTCCGGAGATCGAAGCCGAAGCCGGGACAACCGGACTTGAAAATGCGTTTGTGGCAATTGCGGAAAGAGGTGCAGGCTGATGAACAGAATATCTGCGTTTGCGTCACGAAATATAAAGGAACTTCTTCGTGACCCGTTAAGCTATATCTTCTGTCTGGGATTTCCGATAGTAATGCTCATAATAATGACGCTTGTGGATCAGAGCATTCCGCCGGAATCCGGAATGACGGTCTTTCACATCAACAATCTCTGCGGAGGCATCGCCGTGTTCGGGCAGACGTTCGTGATGCTTTTCACCGCGATAACGATATCGAAGGACAGAAACGGTTCATTTCTTGTAAGAATGTACGCTTCGCCTATGACCTCGGCTGATTTCACACTGGGATATATGCTGACGATGCTGGTCATAGCGGTGCTTCAGGCTGTATTGACATTCGCAGCGTCATTAATAATATCGCTGATCGTCGGCACAGAACTGAACATACCCGGTCTGCTTCTGGCGCTGGTGGTACTTATTCCATCGGCAATTATGTTCATCGGGCTGGGAATGCTGTTCGGAACGCTTTTCAGTGAAAAATCTGCTCCCGGTCTTTGCTCGATCATAATATCGCTCGGATCTTTCCTCGGCAGTGTATTCTTCGACGCGGAGAATACAGGAGGCGTCCTGCTGACTATCTGCAAATGTCTGCCGTTTTTCTACTGTACTAAATCAGCCCGCTCGGCTGTTTCTCTTGATCTGACAACAGAGCAGTTCGCTCTGCCGCTTCTCATAGTCTGCGCCTGTGCCGTCGTGATCACAGCCCTTTCTATGGCAGTTTTCAGCTCTAAGATGAAAGCCGACCTCTCCTGACAGACTCTACGTCCGAGATGCGGGGGAGGGAGAGGGAACCCCATTTCCGAGCGCGGAAATGAGGTTCCCTCTCCCTTTCCCCCGAACCCCCT
>CAMOKN010000220.1 GCA_946617595.1 uncultured Clostridia bacterium | reverse complement strand
TTTTGTCAAGAGATGTTCAAAGCGAATTTATGGGTACCTCTAAAAACCGCTTTGAACAGAGAAAATGAGATGATTGCGCCAAATGCAAGGAAAGGCTCCGAAAGCTTGCTGACGCAAGGTGAGGAGACTTGACGAAGCAGTTGGTGCAAGCAGTTCTTTTTCTCTCAAATGGGTTTTTAGAGGTTCCATTATGATATTGCCTTAACAGGATTGACAAAATACAACATAATTGTTATAATAAATAGTGAACAATGATCGGACCTGCATCGCATGGTCCGATGAAATGAAACGGAGGTGCAGATATGTTTATAAAACTATCAAACGCAGTCATAAATTCTCAGGAGGTAGCCGCTATTTACAGAGGACATGATCCCGGAGAAAAGCGCACATATTTTATCTCATTTATCTGGAAGACTCCAAAAAATGATCTGAAAATAAACTGTTCGTCAAAAGAAGACAGAGACAAACTGTTCGATCAGATCTGCACAAAGCTCAAAGCAAGCGAGCTGTGCTGACTGCTGTACGGCACAATAAGAAACAAAATAATCAGCCGGGAGAGATCTTTATACAGAAAGGTTTCTCCCAAATCCATTTTATGTGAGGAGTGGCTATGGAAAAACGACCTGTCTGCAAACGATGTCTGCTTGCTGAAAGCGGAAATACCGATCTTGCCGCAACGCTTGAAGAACTAAAAGCCGCACTCTCTCCCGAAGAAAAGACAGATGATTCCGAATACGAGCGTCGGCTGTCGATCTGCAAAAGATGTGATCATCTCAATGACGGCACCTGCGGAAAATGCGGCTGTTATGTAGAATTCAGAGCGCTGAAAAAGAGAATGGGCTGCCCGCATGAGAAGAAAAAATGGTGATGTTATGGAGAAGAAGAGAAAAACTTATAAGATAATACTTATAATTGCGCTTGTTATTTCGTTTCTGCCGTTAATGATCACATTAGTGTGGAGCATCGCAGCCATGTTTAACGGAATAAGTTTTTTCACCTCAACGGCACACGGTTGGACTGCTTTTTTATTCATATGGACACTTTTTCTGTATTATTTTTGGCCAGTGTTCATTGCTGCGTTTCTGATAAGGCAGATATGCATAATCCTGCTTATCACTCTCAGTGTAAGAAACAGAAAAAGAAATACGGCTGTGACGGATAAAGTGCTGGTCGCCGATGCCGGCGGCAGCATAATAAAGGCAATACCGCACAAATAGACGCACAGCGCTTGCTTGCAGATTATTCCGTCATCTTGCACAGAAATTCCTTGACTTGCGCCAGCAAGCCTGCGTCATTTCTGTACAATCTGACGAAAAATCTGACTTCGCAATCACTGCACGCTCTTTGTGCCTAAACAAAGAATGATCCGGTTAAAACGCTTGACGATACAGCGGAAATATGATATAATAAATTGTAATTTTTTACCGAAAGGAAATTAAAAAAATGGCAAGTGAGATACGTGACATAAACCTCTGGGAAGACGGAAAAAGAAAGATAGACTGGGTAGAACGCAATATGCCACTGCTGCGCAGCTACAAAGCTGAGTTTGAACAGTCTAAGCCTTTTGCCGGACTTAAAATAGCGCTTTCGGTCCATCTCGAAGCAAAGACCGCATATCTCTGCAAGACCCTCGCTGCGGGCGGTGCAGAAATGTACATAACAGGAAGCAACCCGCTCTCCACACAGGACGATGTTGCAGCTGCTCTCGTGCATGAAGGTCTGAACGTGTTCGCATGGTACGGTGCAACAAATGAAGAATATCACAGGCATATATCAAAGGTCATCGAGGTCGGACCGAATATCATTATCGACGACGGCGGTGATCTCGTAAACCTTATACACAGTGAATATCCGCAGCTTATACCGAATGTTATCGGCGGCTGTGAAGAAACTACCACCGGAATAATCCGCCTTATCTCCATGAACAAGGAGGGCGCTCTGAAATTCCCAATGATGCTCGTCAACGACGCGGACTGCAAGCATCTGTTCGACAACCGCTACGGCACCGGTCAGTCGGTATGGGACGGCATCAACAGAACAACCAACCTGATAGTTGCAGGAAAGAATGTTGTTGTCGCAGGATACGGCTGGTGCGGAAAAGGCGTTGCTATGCGCGCTAAGGGTCTCGGTGCAAAGGTAATAGTTACCGAGGTCGATCCTATCAGAGCTATGGAAGCCGTAATGGACGGATTCTCAATAATGCCGATGAACAAGGCTGCCGAGATCGGCGATTTCTTCATCACTGTGACCGGCTGCAGCGGAGTTATCACCGAGAAGGACTTTATGAAGATGCACGACGGAGCTATCTGCTGCAACGCAGGTCACTTCGATGTAGAAGTTGATGTGGCGTGCCTGAGAAGAATTGCCGTCGAATCGCATCTTGCAAGAAACAATATCATGGCTTATAAACTTTCAAACGGCAATACGATAAATGTCATCGCCGAAGGCAGACTCGTGAACCTCGCAGCAGGTGACGGTCACCCCGCAGAGATCATGGATATGAGTTTCGCAATACAGGCACAGTCCGCACTCTATCTCGTTAAGAACAGGGATAAACTTACAGATAAGATAATCAACGTCCCAAAAGAAGTTGACAGAGCAGTCGCTGAACGCAAAATTAAATTCTGGGGATTTGAAATTGATAAGCTCACCCCTGAACAGGAAAAATACCTCAACAGCTGGAGCGCTGAGTGAGTTTTGCCGCGTTCGCTTGAGACTCTGGAAGAGGACGCTTGCGCACAAGACCGGGAGAACCTTTTGTGAACAAAAGGTTCTCCCCCAGCCCCCATTCCAAAAATCTTTACCTGCTTCGCGCTGAACTCATTTTTTTCATTCTTTAACCGACATCAGCCTGATATCAGGAATTATTCACGAAATTACAGAAAGGTCAGAATTATGACAGATCCCGCTCTCGCTGTCTTGCAGCAGACTATAATAATGTTTATTATCGTTGTTATCGGTGCGCTCTGCTATAAGTTCAGACTTATAAACGATGACGGCAGAAAACAGCTGTCCGCGCTCGTTCTCAATGTCGTAAATCCCCTGCTCATTTTCCTGTCATATCAGACTGACCTGCGTCCCGAACTCATAGAGGGATTCTGCTGGACCGCTCTCATGGGTGCCGGGACGTATATTGTTTTTATTTTAGCCGCAAGCCTGTTATTCAGGGACAAAGATCGCGCAGATACCGTGATAGAACGATTCAGCGTGATATATTCAAATTTCGGTTTTATGGGAACTCCCCTTATCTTCGGAGTATTCGGCAGCGACGGCGTATTCATTCAGACAGGTTTCGTTACCGTATCAAACCTTTTCATCTGGACTCACGGCGTAATGACAATGAGCGGTCAACGCAGCCCGAAGACTGTTCTTAAAGCATTCTGCTCACCTGCGATAATCGCTGTTGCAGCCGGACTTATCTGCTTCTTTGCACGCCTGCGGCTGCCGGAGATCATGTTCACCGCGCTGAATAATGTGGCAGATATGACAACTCCTCTCGCTATGATCGTCGCAGGTGCTTCTATTATGAGTGCAGGACTCGTCAGGAGCGTTACCAATCCGAGAGTTTATCTTGTATCAGCGATCAAGCTGATACTTCTGCCGCTGATAGGTGCGGCAATGATATTGTTCCTGCCCTGCCCGGATATGCCTAAGCTTATAACCCTGATAGAGTTTTCATGCCCGGCTGCGGCTATCGGAACTATGTTTGCAATAAAGTATGAAAAAAATTCGGAATACGCCTCACAGATATTCGCAGTTTCGACCCTGCTTTCCGCAGTTACCACCCCTCTTATCGTCTATGCGGGAACCATTTTACTCGGAGTGCTGAACCCACAATGAAAAGATTTGATATTGCAGTAATAGGCGGCGGAGCGGCAGGATTTGCCGCTGCGATAAGCGCCGGCAGAACAGATAAGGATATTTCTGTCTGCATCATTGAAAGACTGCCCAGAACAGGCAAAAAGATACTTGCCACCGGAAACGGACGATGCAATCTGTCAAATGCCGATATTTCGGCGGACAGATACCACGGCAGCTGCACGAAGCTGCTTTCCGTTACAGAAGCCTTCTCTGTAACGGATTTTTTTGAAAGCCTCGGAGTTATCTGCGATGACGACGGGTACGGACGGATCTACCCAAGGTGTCGCTCAGCTGCTTCGGTTCTCGATGCACTGCGGCTTGAATCCGCTAAGCTCGGTATTGAGGAAATATGCGGATTTGAAGCCGTCAGGACTGAACGGAAAAGTTTTTCCGGAAATATGCTGTTTGAGGTGAATTCGGCTGACCGCACGATCACCGCTAAGCGCGTTATACTTGCCGGCGGCGGTATCTCACAGTCCGCACTCGGCAGCAACGGAAGTCTGCTCGTACTATGCCAAAAAAACGGTGTCAGAACTGCTGATCCCTACCCTGCTCTTGTTCCTCTCAGTACCGTACCTTCACTTGTAAAACCGCTGAAAGGTCAGCGCGCGGACGCAAATGTCATGTTCTGCGCAAACGGAAATGTGATCGCATCGCGCAGAGGTGAGGTGCAGTTCACAGACGGTCTGATCTCGGGAATATGCGTATTTGATCTTTCGTATCTTTATGAGCAGTACAGGTTTGACTCTGAACTGCGGCTCGATCTGCTGCCTGAAATGAGCATGAAGAATGTAACTGAATTGCTGAAAAAAGTGCGCACTATACGATCGGAAACTTCTCCGGAAGATTATCTGAGCGGAATATTCACGCGGCCTCTCGGCGCATATATCCTGAAACGGGCAGTAAAAAAAATTCCCTCAGTTGTCGGAAGTCTCGACGATATGAAAATAAATGATATTGCAGAGACTATAAAATCGCTGACATTCCCGATAACGGGAACTGCCGGAGCCGAGCGCTCACAGGTCACGGGCGGCGGCATTATTGCAGACGAGATCACAGACACATTCGAGCTAAAAAAAATTCCGGGAATGAGCGCCTGCGGAGAAATGCTCGATATTTTCGGAGACTGCGGGGGATTTAATCTTGATTTTGCGTTTTCTTCGGGTGCGATCGCCGGAAAAAACGCTGCTATGAGAGTTGGTATATAATGATAAGAATAAATGAGATCAGACTGCCGCTTGACTACACGGAAGAGATGCTCATACAGAAAGCAGCGAAGGAGCTGAACGTAAGTTCACGCGATATAAGGGACATCAGTATTGTAAAAAAATCGGTAGATGCACGCAGAAAAAGTGATGTGCATTTTTCGGTATCCGCAGAACTTTCGGTTGCCGGAGAAGCGGCTATACTTCGGAAGTTCCCGACAAACAGGGTGTGTGAAGTGAAGCGCGAGCCGTATATCGTGACACCGGCAAAAATGCGGCGCACACGTCCGGTCGTCGTAGGATTCGGACATGCCGGTATGTTTGCAGCACTGACACTTCCACGGAGCGGAGTAACACACATAGTACTCTACCGCGGCGCGTATCGCT
>CAMOKN010000219.1 GCA_946617595.1 uncultured Clostridia bacterium | reverse complement strand
TGCCAACCCACAATCAACAACAAAAAAAAAATTTTGTTTTTGCCCCCCCCGCCTCGGGGGGGGGAGACATAAACGTAAACCTTTCTTTTTCGCTTAAGTTGTGAACAGTGATTAAATATATAATATATGGCGGTGATAACAATGATAAACGGTAAAAATATAATCGCGGTATGCACTTCAAGGATCTACGACAACCAGCTTCACACATTTCTTGAGGAACTTAACAAGTTTCTTCTGAAATATAACTGCCGTGTAATGATATACGCACTGAACTGTGATCTTTACTGGCGTGAAGAAGAAGTCCCGGAGACTTATGTGTTCGATATAATTCCATATGACAGGCTTGAATGCCTGATACTCATGGACGAAAAAATAAAAAGCCGTACTGTCTCGGAAAGAATAATCTCAAAGGCATCGGCATACTACGATGCTCAGCATGTACTTCCACGGTGTCTGAAGAGGTGACCTGACATGAAAAAAATACTGATAACAAATGATGACGGAATAAATTCCGACGGTATCGCGCGTCTTGCCGAAGCTGCCGGAAAATATGGCGAAGTATGGGTAGTTGCTCCCGAAAGTCAGAGAAGCGCAGCATCTCACAGCATTTCCCTCAGCCACAGCGTCGAAGCGTGGAAAGCGGATTTTCCGGTACGCGGAGTCAGGGCATTCGCCTGTGACGGTATGCCCGCAGACTGTGTAAGGATAGGTGTGCTGAATATAGTTCCCGGCGGTCCCGATCATGTATTCTCCGGAATAAATCACGGCTATAATCTCGCCTCCGACATACAGTATTCCGCAACCGCCGGTGCTGCGTTTGAAGCCGCATTCCAGAAAATACATACTATCGCGTTTTCCGAAAGCGCGTCAGGAGATCACGAAGTTACAGACAGATATCTTGACGAGATCATAGCGGAGCTTCTCGTAAAACCGCTTGGAACGAATCAGATATGGAATGTGAATTTTCCCGGGTGCGGTCTTGCGGAATGCCGCGGAATCCTTCGCGGCAGGACTGTCTCTACAGATGTTTTCTATCAGGATCATTACACCGAGACTGAGCTGCCGGACGGCAGGATACGATATACGGTGGAAGGGGTACGGCGCTGGGAAGCTTCTCAGGGCACTGATCTGAAAGCAATACTCGACAACTGCGTATCAATAGGTATTGCAACTAACATTTCATGACGCACGATTTACAGACATACCGCAGACCAATAAATTCTTAATGTCTGCTCATCAGCCAACAAATGGCTTCATAGCGCAGCTTGAAGCCATTTGTTCGTCCGAAGGCAGTTATTGAGGACACATTTCTTATGGAGGAACAGAAAAATGAAACGTTTGATAATTGCTGCGATCATTATTACTGTTACTGCCCTGTCCGGCTGTACGGCAGACAATGCTGCCGGAAGCACAACAGAAGCCGCATCTCAGACATACACACAGATCACTCAGGACAAGGCAAAAGAGATAATGAGCACTGATGAAAACTGCATCATAGTTGACGTGCGCAGGCAGGACGAGTTTGGATCAGGTCATATCCCCGGGGCAATATGCATACCAAACGAATCGATCGGAAGTGAAATGCCGGCAGAACTGCCTGACACCCATCAGGTGATACTTGTTTATTGCAGGAGCGGCAGGCGAAGCAAGCAGGCTGCTCAGAAGCTCGCTGACATCGGATATGATAATGTATATGAATTCGGCGGAATAATCGACTGGGTCGGAGAGACGGTCAAGGACTGACAGATGTCCGTTTGAGAATTTCGGCAAAACGCTGCGCTCGAGATCAGTCGCTGCGCTCGAGAATATGCAGATCGGGGCTCCGCCCCAAACCCCGCTCCTTTCGGAACGCCGAAAGGAGCAAAGGCGAATACCGTTAAAACGGAACTTGAAAAGTCTCTTCACAATTCGTGCAAATGCTTTTTTGATAAAATAACGGACATTCCCACGAGTGTGAGAATGTCCGCTTCTTTATTCAAGTGTGTGAAGGATCACTGCTCAATGTTGAGCATATCTGCAAATCCCGTTACATCAAATACCTCAAGCACCATTTCGGTAGGCTTACTGATTATGAGTTCACCGCCATTAGCAATCATCTTCTTATGCAGTGAAAGAAGAACTCTGAGTCCAGATGAAGATATGTACTCAACCTGCTCAAAATTAATTACCAGCTTCTTTATACCGTCAAGCTCAGACTTTGTTTCTGTGTCAAATTCGGGAGAAGTTGCAGTGTCTATTCTTCCTGCAACAGCTATGTTCAGTGTGTCGTTTTCCTTCTGTTTTGTTATTGTCAATTTGCTCATTTTAATTTTCTCCTTATGGTCTTATTATTTACGGATTATAACCCGTTTATTACCTTTTTAAAACAAAATATCAGTCAATGCATATTGCAGTGCAGTTTCATACAAGTCCGCTTTCCGGAAGCGTATGTTTTCAACACGAAAATGCAGATCATAATTTCTTTTTTACGATGATCTCTACCTTGCCTTTTATGATGCCTACGATAACATCGTCAGCTAAATTTGCAATAATGGATTTCTCCAGCTCGTCCCATGCCTCTTTGTCATTCTTTGCCTCGGATCTGTAATTTTCAAGGGACCACTCACTTGAATAACCGATCGGGTCAACATACATTCCCATATCATAATATGCGTAATTTGCCTCTGGGTAATTCATTCCGGATGTTCCGGCTGTCTGGGCATAGTTTGCGATCATTACCTCTGCTGCCGCCTTTATCTTGTTCATTATGCCCACAGCAGCTGCATTCTTTCCGCTTTTTGACACCGAAAGTATCTCTTCTCTGTCTGTGCTTGAAAGAAGCGAATCGGCCTCGACCAGTGCATGGATCTCATAATCATTGTTATGGTTTTCGATCCAGAACTCGCCGTTTCCATAAATAAGAAGATTCGGGAGCATTTCTACAAGCTCCTCACACAGAAGGCTAAGTTTCAGTTCCTGCTTCTTGTCAAGTCCGTTATATGCGGAGATCTTTGAAGCAAGTCCGCTTATACTGTCGATATCGGTAACAGCCTTCTGAAATTTGTAAACATCTGTCTTCATAGACACACTACCTTTCCTTATCTGGGGTATCTTCAGATGCGGGATCACAGTCTCCGGGGCTTTACTGACGTGAGTAAATCGTACAGCAGGCTTACTATGTAAACCGTGGCACTTCGGATTCCCCCATACTATTATACAACTTTTGACACATCAAAATCAAGTATGAATTATGCGGTAACAAAAATTCTACAACATGCCTACTATAAGTCATATCTCAGATATCATTTTATGCATTTTGCACAAATCAGTTCATATATCTATCAATATACAGCTGTATTCTCTCCGGAACCATATCTACTGAAGCACAAGATGTTACGGAATACGGAATTTTCCGACACTGTTCAGCTGTCTGATCCACCCGTTCGTGGTGTAATCGGTTACGTGATAATGCAAAATAACTGTAATATTCTGCGTTTTTGACCTGTTATTGTGAAAAGTTACAGAAAAGGTGTCAATTTTTTGAAATGTTGTTTTTACCCGTTGACAATTACAATGCACCGTGTTATAATACGCTCGAAAGACAGAATAAGATAAATACAATATATTCTACAGATATTAACAGAAATCAGTTTGTTCATACAAGGTATATGTAAAGGAGATAAGTTATGAAGACAACGATGATATTTACCGCCGATGGCGATACATACATATCGGTGGTATATAAACCGGGTGAAGTTACCCATAAAAATGTAAAAACAGAAAGCACACTCTACTATGCAGAGCTTACCGGAAACGACAAGACCGGGTACGCAGTAAGATTCCACCTTCCCTATTTTGCAAAATTCAACAAGAGCGGATTTTTCACAAAGCAAAGCGCCCTCAACTATGAGCAGGATATTTTCGATTCGTACTTCGAGGACTATATAGCGGGCGAACCGGAAGAGATCTACCGGACAGGGATAGCGTAAACAGTTTAACGGCGGCAGGCAGTAAAGTGTCTGCCGCTTTTTACGAAAGGACACTAAAATGAAGAAAAAAGTTCTGAAAGCAGCTGCCTGCGTGACCGCTGCGGCACTGCTCATATCCGGCTGTTCTGAGACTGAACCTGTTTTCGATCCCGATAAATGCGATATAAAAGTCACCATAGATCAGCTGTATGATGCAAACAAGAGCTTTGATAATGCAGTCGGAATATACAAAAACTGTTATGTCTGCGTGTACTATGACGGTCAGCAATACCCCGATTACATTATGTTCATAAAGGACGGAGTTTATTTCTACGAATACCTGAAGCCTGAGACAAGAGATCATAACGCCGACGTATATTTCAACGGCGGAAGGTGGTATCTCGACTACGACGAGAGCGGATCTCCGGTCATGAAATATTGCTGGTATGCTATGACAGACAAAGAAAAAGCAGAGCTGTTCGTTAAAGATACCACAGATCTGCTTGACTCTCAGATGACGGAAAGGGAATATATAACGGATATCACCGACAATGAAGACGGAACTGCGGTAATGCTCACCAGAAGCAAAAAGGAATATGTGAACGATGCCCTTGAAAAATTCGGACTCAGCGCTTCGGAATACAGCGGTGCAAATATAGATCATAAATATGTATTTGGTCTGTCCGACAATATCGTGACGATGCATCGCGATTATCTGACTGTGAATGACAAGAAAGAAACACGTTATCTAATTTCTGTACAGTACGATGTAAACGAGCCTGATTTTATGAGAGCGGTCATGGCAATGGCGGAGCAGGCATACAGCGATGACAGCACCGGAACTAAAACTCTTACGGTGATCCGTAACAGCGGTTCGGACAGTGAGCAGACCTACACGATGCAGTATAACGGGCAATATGCAGTTGAACTCGTTGCCGGAGACGGTTATACAGCCTACTGCGATCCCGGAAAAAGCGTCTTATTTGACGGCATTTTTCCATACGATGATACAACCGTATATCTGTTTTCCGATTAACTTTTAATCAGACTTTTTCCGAGAAAGTATCCGGGTGGTCGGGATCAAATATCTCGTTTGCCCACATAAGAGTTACCAGATCATCGGTATCGGAAAGATTGATGATATTGTGCGCATAGCCGGGAAGAGTATGGACCGCCTGAATTTTCTCACCGCTTACTTCAAATTCCAGCACTTCGTCGGTGCCGATCCTTCTCTGCTGTATCAGTCCGTGTCCGCTGACAACAATGAATAATTCCCATTTTGAGTTGTGCCAGTGCTGACCTTTTGTAACGCCGGGTCTGGTGACATTCACGGAGAACTGACCGTGATCTGCGGTTTTGAGCAGTTCGGTAAAGCTCCCCCTCTCGTCGCGGTTCATTTTAAGATCGACCGCGGCTTTTTCTTTCGGAAGATATGACAGATACATCGAATACAGTTTTTTCTCCAGCGAACCTTCGGGTATCGCCGGCATTATGAGATCCTCAGGCTGTCTGCGGAAAGCATAGAGCAGTTCTGTGATCTTTCCGAGCGATGCTCTGTGAGTTACCGGAGAAAAGCAATACTTTCCGTCATCATCGGCAATTGACATAACACCGTTGAAATTGCACCGGTGAGGGTGACCTTCAAGCGCATCATACATTTCTTCTATAAGATCTTCCACAAACAGCAGTTCCAGCTCGACCGACGGGTCATTTACTGTTATCGGAAGATCATTTGCTATATTATGACAGAATGTAGCGACAGCACTGTTATAATTCGGGCGCACCCATTTTCCGACTATATTCGGGAAACGATAGACATATACGTCTGCACCTGTTTCTTGTGAATAACGGAAGAACAATTCTTCACAGTCACGTTTTGAAATGCCGTAATCAGATGTTCCGAAACGTCCCGACAGCGATGCCTGGATACTGCTGCTGAGCATCACGGGGCATCTGTTATTATGCTCTTTCAGAGTGTCAAGCAGATGTGCGGCAAAACCGTAATTTCCTTCTTTGAACTCTTTCGTATCCAAAGGACGGTTCACACCGGCAAGATTGAACACAAAATCGCAGTCACGGCAGAACCTGCCGAGATCATCGGGAGAGTTTTCCCTGTCAAATTCAAAAATATTATCTATTTTTATGAGCGGACGGGTACGATTCTTTCCGTCGCGGATATTTTTCAGATTCTCGGTCAGATTACGTCCAACGAACCCAGCCGCACCTGTTATGAGAATATTCATACATCTTTTCTCCACACCATTTTATTCACGGCTCCTACATACGACTGGATTATTTTAACTACCTTTCCGGACACGTTCAGGTCGGTGTAGTCCGGCACCGGCACAGCACCGCCGTCCGGCTCGTTTTTTATCATTTCTACAGCGGTATCTACTGCCTGTAACAAACCCTTTGTATCTATTCCCGACAGTATGAAGCAAGCCTTTTCAAGCGCTTCGGGACGTTCTGTGGAAGTGCGGATACAGACTGCGGGAATGGGGTTTCCGACCGACGCGAAAAAGCTGCTCTCTTCCGGAAGGGTTCCGCTGTCGGATACTACACAGAACGCATTCATCTGAAGACAGTTATAGTCATGGAATCCGAGCGGCTCATGCCGGATCACACGTTTATCAAGCCTGAATCCGCTTGATTCGAGCCGTTTTTTTGAGCGTGGGTGACAGGAATAAAGCACCGGCATATCATATTTTTCTGCCATACTGTTTATCGCGGAAAACAGCGACGTGAAATTTACTTCTGTGTCGATGTTCTCTTCACGGTGCGCGGAAAGCAGGATATATTTTCCTTTTTCAAGTCCGAGCCGTGAATGTATATCAGATCTTTTTATCGCCTCAAGATTTTCGGCAAGTACCTCTGCCATGGGAGAACCGGTAACAAAAGTCCGCTCTTTCGGAAGTCCGCAGTCAGCGAGATAACGCCTTGCGTGTTCCGAATACGCAAGATTCACATCAGAGATGATATCCACAATGCGGCGGTTGGTCTCCTCCGGCAGACATTCATCTTTGCAGCGGTTTCCGGCTTCCATGTGGAATATCGGTATGTGCAGACGTTTTGCTCCGATAACGGACAGACAGCTGTTCGTATCTCCGAGAACAAGGACTGCATCAGGCATCATCTCAGCCATGACCCTGTAAGACGCAGAGATGATATTGCCCATAGTCTCTCCGAGATCTGCGCCCACCGCGTCAAGATAAATTTCGGGAGCGTCAAGTCCGAGATCCCTGAAAAAGATACCGTTCAGGTTATAATCATAGTTCTGTCCTGTGTGAACGAGTATAGTATCAAAATACCTGCGGCACTTTTTGATGACCGCGGAAAGGCGGATTATCTCCGGACGGGTGCCTGCAATTATCATCAGCTTTATTCTGCCGTTATTCTGCCATTCTGCCATATTCATACCTCTCCGAGCTGCTCTTTTACATAATCATTGGTGAGCAGCTTTTTTACAACGCCGTCAACATCGAGAAGATTCGTATTGTGGCTTGTATAGCTTTCCTCGTTCCCGGTCATTACGGTTCCCTCAGCAAAATATTTGTCATAATTGAGATCGCGGTCATCTGCTGAAACGCGGAAATAGTTACCCATATCCACTGCACGCAGACGTTCTTCTCTTGTCATCAGAGTCTCATAAAGTTTTTCACCGTGACGGGTACCTATGATGTTTGTTCCGGTATCTCCGAAAAGCCGCTGGACTCCCTTTGCGAGATCACCGATAGTAGATGCGTCGGATCTCTGTATGAACAGATCGCCGGGAGCTGCATTCTCAAAGGCAAAACGCACAAGCTCTACCGCTTCGTCAAGATTCATGAGAAATCTTGTCATTGCCGGATTTGTAACGGTGATCGGAGCTCCTGACTTTATCTGATCTATGAAAAGCGGTATAACAGAACCGCGGCTGCACATTACGTTTCCGTATCGTGTACAGCAGATGACGGTTTTTCCCATTTCGGCTGCAACACGCGCATTGGCGAAGACAACGTGCTCCATCATTGCTTTTGAAGTTCCCATTGCATTGATCGGATAAGCAGCCTTGTCCGTGGAGAGGCAGACTACACGCTTAACTCCGGCTTCTGTAGCTGCGTGAAGAACGTTGTCGGTTCCCTCGATATTCGTCCTGACCGCCTCCATAGGGAAAAATTCGCACGAAGGGACCTGCTTGAGAGCCGCAGCGTGAAAAATATAATCAACTCCGGGCATTGCATCAGCCACCGATCGGTAGTTACGCACATCACCTATATAAAATCTGACTTTTTTATAATTCTCAGGATATTTTGCCTGAAGCTCGTGCCGCATATCGTCCTGTTTTTTTTCATCGCGCGAGAAAATACGTATCTGCCCGATACCGGTATTGATAAAATGCTTCAGGACGGCAGAGCCGAATGAGCCGGTACCGCCGGTGATAAGCAATGTTTTTTCTTTTAATGTCTCTGCTAAATTATCAGTCATTTTTTATTCCTTTATTTTGTTATTTCCGAGAGATTCTCTTATCATAGAGGTACTGATCCCATTTGTATATGGGAAATACTCGATATGTACACCTAATTGCGCAAATTGCTGTTCAGTCTTTAAATAACGTTCTGTGCCTTTCCAGTCATCACCGGAAAACAATACATCGAAATTGAATCTTTTTAAGGCGATCAGCTTATCATTGGTTGTTTCTATATCTACCAGAACGGCTTCATCAACAACTTTAAGAGCATTAAGAATACGGATCCTGTCATTTTCTGAGTACACAGGAATCTGTTTTTTGATCTCTCTGACATATAAATCATCACAGACTCCGACTATAAGATAATCGCACATTTTTTTACATCTTTCCAGGAGATTAAGATGCCCTACATGAAATACATCAAACACTCCACAGGTATATCCTATATGATATTTTTTCATAGATCAGTTCCTTTCATTCTTATCCATAACTGTACCGTACAAACAGCATGATGTATATATCATTTATTACTTTTCCTGTTTCCTTTTAAAAGATATATTGCGGTGATGAGTAATTTGCTTTTCAGGCGGAGGCAATTCCATATAATCTCCATATATTGACCTAAGCCATTCATCATAACCGATCGGCGCTTTGTATTTTTTCATTTCAAATTCTACATCTGTAAAGCTGTCAAATATCTGCCTGTTACAAGCAATTCTTGAATAGCCTGTAAAATTTCCGACTCTTTTTGTCATAGTGTCTTTATATCTTTTAGAATTATCCGCAATTATATTAATACTGTTTTTATAAATTATGCTATACAAAAATCTTCTGAGATGTTTAGCCGATCTCTTTATCATATTTCCTGTAAACTTATCTTTGTAATCAATTATCAGATATTTTTCTCTGAGCCGATCACGTATGTCATACATCCTTTTTACTTCCTCGTCATCATCCGGTGCATTGTCATGAGGAAAAATATCAATGTTTACACATAGCTTGTGTCCTTTTTCATCAGGCTCAAACAGTATTGTTGTTGTATCATATACTTTAGCATAAGGCACAAAATACCCCGGATCATTTTCAATGCAATGAACTTCATATTTTGAATCATTATTTATATTGAATTCAGAAATAAATTTATCATAGTCTTCTCTTAACATTCCCAGATCGATATCATCGTCCCACGGGATATACCCTTTGTGCCGTATTGCGCCAATTAGCGTACCAAAATCCAGCCAATATCTGATATTGTTTTTTTCGCAATAATCTGCCACATATTCAAGAATTCCAAGCTGGATCTTTTTCAGTTCTTCGACAGACAGCCGCTCGTACTTTTCAGTTTCCATTTGATTCTCCAAGAAATTCATCTCTTTAATTTTTTCAGTGCATTTATCAGGACACGAGGGTCTGTTCCTCTCAGCATCAGCGCGTTGACTCCGCGTATCGGCGCAAAAATGAATCCGGTAACTACATTTGTCATAAATTGTGTTATCAGCGAAGCGAGCGCGGCTCCGTTCACTCCGAGAAAAGGTATCAGAACTGCATTCAGCAGCACATTCGCGACAGCACCGAAAAGATTGATCCGCCAGAGATATTTCTGTTTTCCTTCTGACAGTATCCATATATTCCGCGCCGAACCAAGATATGAAAATGTAGTGTACCAGACTACTATCTGAAGTGCCGGTACAGCCGCAGCATAATCTGCTCCGTAAAGTATATTTATTATCAGCGGTGCCAGAAGTGTCATCGCTATACTCTGCGTTAAGGACAGGTAAATAATGATCGAAAAAAGCAGGGTCAGATCACGCTTGTATGAATCATCTGATCTTTTCTTTCCCTCAAAGATCATCGGGCGCATCGAATCAATTATTGCAGCAAAGACAAACTGCGTCATTCCCGCGCAGTTTATCGCGGCGGAATAATATCCCGTTGCGGTATTGTCTATCATAGCTTTAAGCATTACTCTGTCCGTCTGCGCAAAAATGACTATCATAAGATCAGAAATTATATAGAAACCGCTGACCGACAACAGACGCTTTGCACGCTGTTTGCTGAACCGCAGCTTCTGCCCTCCTTTTACGGTATAGACTACTATCAGCCCCACCGCGATCATCAGGTAGTCAAGAGTATTTGCAACCGAAAACCAGTAAATATTCTTTTCTGTTATCAGAAGCCATATCTTGTATGCCGACACGATCCCATACGCGATAAGTGCGATCACCGAGCTGTACTTTGCCAGAAGTCTTGCCTGAAACCAGTAGTTGAACACTTCAAAAACATTCATCACCAGTATTGAGCTGTACAGTGCGCATACCACTCTCGTATCAGTTTCACCCGCATTTGCGATCCCCACAAAAATATTGACACCGGCAACACAAATGAACGAAGACAACAGGCTGAGAATTGTTGATGTACCTAAGATCTCTCCCTCTTTTTCGGGCTCGTCAACAAATTCACGCACAAGTATGTTTGTTATCCCAAGCTTCATGACCGGGATCACAAATGACACTACAGACATTGCATAATTCAGCAGTCCATAATTTGAAGGTCCCAGATATCTCGCAGTCATCATGGAAATTATAAGTGCAAGCACAGCCTGAATGACACGGCATATAATTATCCATGAGGCGTTTTTTACAACCTTGTTCATTTACTCTACCTATATTGAGTTATACAGATCAACATACTCCTTGAATTTATTCTGACGGTCAAAAGACTCTGCTCTTGTGACACAGTCTTCTTTGTCAAACGGTTTATCCACACATACTTTCACTGTTTTATCCACAAGATCGCAGATATCGTCCTTTTCCACAACATATCCGCAATTTTCACTGATTATCTCAGGACAGCCGCCTGTATTGAACACAACTGCGGGAGTACCGCAGGCTAATGCTTCCATGACAACCGTCGGAAAATTGTCCTCCCGTGTCGGATCAACAAAAACATCGGCAGAAGAATAGATCTCAGCAAGCTCGCGCTGGCTGTCAGTTCTGTGTATTGTTATGATGTTTCCGGGAAGCATCTTATCTGTAAGGTCATCGGTACCGACAAGAACTATCGCAAACCGTTCGTCCAGACGTGAAGCAAGTTCTGCAAATACATCAATTCCCTTTCTCTTATTCCAACCGAAAGAAACACCCAACACCACAAATTTGTCCCCAAGAGAGTGTTTTTTTCTGAAATCGCTTTCTGTCGGTCTGAAAACACCGAGGTCTATGCCGTTATTGATCACCTTAGTCTCATACTCTTTCAGAAAAGACTGTTTTACAAGTCGGGAAAGCCATTCCGAAGGTGTTACAAGTGTCATATTTTTTACTCCGGAAAACGACTCTTTTTTTCGTCTCCAGAGTTCGGCTGTCCTGTCTTTCTTTGCGGAAGGGTATTCGTTTGCCGGATATTGACATTCATAACAGCCGCTTATCCATTTTTCACAGCCGGTGATCTCAAAATGAGGGCATCTGCCGGTAAATGCCCAGCAGTCGTGAAGAGTCCATACTACCCTGATATCATTCTTTTTTATATAATTAAACAACAATCCGACGTGAATGTAGTTATTATGCAGATTATGCAGATGAATGATATCCGGAGCTATCCTGTCAATTTTTTTCAGGAAAAGTTTTGTGGAGAAATAAGCCTGATACCCTCTCATTCCCGTATATCGTGCATAACGCTCATTTATACGCCGGATATTATAAGATGCAACAACAATATCCCGTTCAAGTCCGGGGGCATTTATTTTGTCCGGTGCATACGCCTGCCAGCACTCATATCCGTTCTTTTCGGCAAGCTCTGAGATACCGCGCATTATGTTTCCGGTGCTTCCGTAATTTGCAACATTTATAGAAAGGATCTTTTTCATTTCTGACATCTCATTTTTATCTGCTCGGCAATTACTTTTGCACTGTACGCAGGAGTGTTCGTGTAAAATTCTTTTTCTGTCAGCGCTTCATCAGCAAGTCTTCCTTTATTCTTTGAAACAAACTCAGTGAGTTTATCAGCCGAATGCTCCACAGTATCACCTTCATCAATGACAGTGTATATTCCGTATCTTTCAAGATACGGTACGCAGGCATCGTTCTCTTTCGATGAGACGTGTATTATCGGCTTTCTGTAGCTTATATAATTGAATAGTTTTGACGGGAGCATATCGGACATCTTATTTCCGATGTCAAGAAGAAAATCCGCTTCCCTGAGTATCCTGTCAAGTTCTGATGCATCTACATAATCATTAACAGACAGAAAATCATGCTCATGCGCATATTCGGATATTCTCTTCTGACAGTCACCGCGTGAATAGAAATACAATTTAAGATCTGTATTTTTTTCAGCCTTCTCAAACACTCTCAGGATATATTCCGGAGAACGATACACGCTGCTCAGCCTTCCGGAAAAAACTACCTTTATTTCATCACCGCCGCTTGATCCGGCTCCCTCATATTTTTTTATCTCATTTATTATCGGAAGATCGACATAAACATTCTTCTGTGAAAATTCACTGTATTCAGCGCGATCAAATTTATTCCTGTTGCTGTTCATGTGTATTATCAGGTCGGCACTTTCAAACGCCTTCTTTTCGGAACGTTCTGCAAGCGAACGAAGTTTTTTTCCGAGCCCGATATTCATATCTATATCGTTTGTTATCGGATCTATCTCATAGATAATGAAAAGCATTCCGGGATATTTTCTTTTTATTTTTACAGCAGTCCTGACCGCTTCATAAGGATTGAGGAATGCGATCATCGCATCGTACTTTTTTTCCCTCATTTTTTCCAGAACATCTTTATAGCATCGGTCGGCAGCCCCGGGATCTCTTACAGGCCACCCTGCTATGCGGCGTAATGCGATGATCGGGTGAGTTTTCCAGTTTTTTTCTGATTCCTCCGAGGTCATAACATCTCCGGCGACCGTTACATTAACATCATCTATCCCGGACAGTTCGTTCAAAATACTATATATACATTCTGTGTTAGGAACATCTGTCAGCGCTTTATTATATCCTGTAACCGCTAAAATCTCCATGTTTTCTTTACCTTAAATGTAGGAATAAATTTTCGAGACGACCTGCCTCTTTTTCTATGTTATAATCCGATCGTCTGACCTCATCATTGCGATCTTTTCTGCTGAGGCTTTCTCCGATGCACCTTACCGCTTCATCAGCCCATACATCAGCACTGCTTTCAAGAGATACAAACCTGACACCGCCTTCTGTCAGCCTTATTTCTTCCGGCATCACGCCCTCGGATATTATGCACGTCAGTCCTGATGCCTGCGCTTCCACCAGCACGATACTGAAGCCTTCATATTTTGACGGAAGCAGGAAAAGATCCATACAGCTGTATATCCTGTTTACATCTCTGCGGTTTCCGAGCAGTATGACCCTGTCACGCAAAGAATATTTTCCGATCAGTTCAATTACTTCATCTTTCAGTTTTCCTTCACCGACTATAAGAAATACCGGATCCTTATCACGCTCGGAGATCCTCTTAAATATCTCTATCAGGAAGAGAGGATTTTTCTGACTATCAAGTCTTCCGACAAAACCATAAACATTTCTGTTTCCGATTTCGAGTTCTGCGCGGAGCTGAGATCTCGCTTCTTCCGAGAACATAAAGTGCCCGGTGTCGATCGCGTTTTTTATAATGATAGTATCTTTTACCCGCTTCTTACCAAACATGAACAGTGCCGCTTTTTCAGAACAGGCGAAACGGGTGAAGCCTTTTTTGCTGCTGAACAAAAAGCGGTTCAGTCTGTGCAGTGCTTTTTTATCCGGGATATCACTGTTGTGCGAATGCAGAACAACTTTATATTTCAGCATCTTTGCAATGATGACCGGAATTATATGCACCATTGAAAACAAGTTGAAATAAGCTATCGGGTGTGTTTTCCTGTTCTGCTTCAAAACCTTTCTGCAATCCGAGATATATTTCACAGGATCCTTCCAGTAATCCGAAACATAGTACAGTTCACTCCCCTGAGAACTTATGATATCCTTATGTATGCAGTCGGAACCCACTACCACGAAATCCATCTTCACCGATCTCATGTGTTCATTCATATTCAGAAGGAATGTATCCTGTCCTGACAGCTTATCGGAAAAGATCCCGAATGTTATGATCCTCATTTCACCGCACCATATCAAAAAAATAAATTTTTATCTCCTGTACTCTCTCACCAAAGAAAACGCTTCCGCCGCCTGCGCTCCCATTGTTGATCCCCGCAGCACCGCAAGAGCCTCAACCGCCTTTAATGATCTGGGGCTCGGAAATTCGCACAGCTGTGTTGAAAAGCAGCCCATTGCTTCAAGCTTTTTATCAAGCGTTCCGCTGATATCCACAAAGGTATTTGGAATAAAACTGTTTGATACATGCGAAACGTTCCACTCTGTCTCTGAAAGTGTCTCGTAGGAATAAACATATCTTACGGTATTCTCACCTCCGGGTCTTACCGCGACCATTACAGCCTCTGATGTGATAAGGTGATCCTTGTGCAGATCGCCGAAATGCGGGATATATACGATTTCCGGAGTCAGACTGCGCACAAGCCCGCACACCTTTGAGTTCACCTCGTACCGCGGAACCGTCTCCAGCTGCACTGTCGGAAATTGCAGGAAAAACGTTTCCTTTATTCCCAGTATCTTATGTGCTTTCATGATATCGGGATACTGTATATGCGGCCAGCCGTTCTTCTGTGCATTATTATAATCCTCCTCATAAAGAGGCGGAAAACCGCTTGTCATTATGCACACATATACATCATGTCCTTCGGCAGCATATCTGCTCAGAGTTCCGCCGCAGCCCAGCACATCATCGTCCGGATGTGGCGCAAATACCAATACATTCATAGTTATGACAGCACCTCACCGGTGCAGCTCCTTTCAGTCCTTTTTCTCCAGACTGTCGAAATGCTTCTCGATGCCAAGCTCGTTTCTTCCCCTTGTCTCATCAAGATTTGTACCGTCAAACGGCGTTCTCGTGTCGCTCGCCCTGTTCTCGCTTCTTCTGAAAACAGCCTTTACGATCGCAAACAGCATACGGACATCTGTAATAAAACTTATATGCTCTATATACCATATATCATTTTCAAACTGTTCACGCCAAGTCCATGTACCGCTGTCCGTACCGTCGATCCTTTCAAGCGTCAGTCCGGGGCGTACAGCGTGTCTCATGGCGTGACGTGCATTATAATACGGCAGATATTCTATCAGAAGCGGACGAGGTCCGACTATGCTCATATCTCCCTTTACTATATTTATCAGACCCGGCAGCTCGTCTATCGACAACTTGCGGATAAAATGTCCGAACCTTGTGAGACGCTTATCCTCGGGAAGAAGCAGTCCGTCTGCTCCCCGCTCATTCGTCATGCTGCGGAATTTATACATATTGAAGATCCTGCCGTCTTTTCCGGGACGTCTGGTGCGGTATATGACCGGACTTCCGTGAAAAATAAGCTCCAGCACACAAACGGTCAGCAGAAGCGGAGACAGTATTATCAATGCCGCTGAGCTTATGACAATATCAAGTATTCTCTTGACAACAACAGCATAAAAGGATCTTTTTACCTTAGGAAGTACATCTTCTTCCATTCTATCTGACCTCTTGATTAAAAAATATCCGAATCTATCATAGTAATGTATGACCCGGAGATATCCAGGTCACTATCCCACACAGTCATCGGGAAAGGGTGCTCACCGTATTCAAATCCGCAGCTTTCGAGAACCCTGCGGTACCGCTCAGATGTGAACCACAGCTTTACCATGCTGCAAGCCTGCTCTGCGGCAAAATCAAGCGCAAATCTCAGCAGCTCATACATCACATCTTCCGAATCGGCTATAATATCCACTATCTGCAATTGTCTTACGTTATTTTCGGTGTAGATATCAGTGACGATATAACCGCTCTTTTTATATTCAAAGCATCTGTAATCCGTCTCCGGCTTTTTGAAGATCCTCCAGTCAAGAAAATCCTTCTGACGGGTCTGTATAAGCTCGTGCGACTCTGACAATCCGCGGCTGATACTCTCATACTCCGGCGAAAAGCTGTAAAACTCCCTGATACTTCCGGAAACATCTTCTCTGCGTGCTGCGGCAGTCCAGAACGCGACATCACCGACATAGTGATGACCCGAATATTTTACAGTTATATTAAATGAATTGCGGTTCGGAAATCCCACGATCACCGCGATATCCCTGTTCTGCTGCGCACACTCTCTGAAAAGCTGTACTGAGCAGCCGGGGTAAAGCTCGTCCGCCATTGTCGTTCCGCTGACAGCAGCATAAACTTCTTTGCCGCGCAGAAACGCCGGGTGAGGAGTAAGCGCGTTGTACGCAACAAGTGCATCGCCTTTCCAGAGAGAAGTTGCACGCTCTTTCAGACACGGATTATCCTCCATCTGCCAGCGCAGCATTTCAAGGGATTCCGTCCTGCCTTTAAAAGCTCGCGAAAACAGCTCCTGCACTTTCTCCGGGCATTCCTTCGGATATCCTCTCACCTCATACAGAGGCAGTCTCAGATACTTTGACAGCGGCATAACTATTCCTCCGCTATCTCGATCAGTCCGACCGAAAGCGAGTACATGAAAACGACTCTCTTGTTTCCGAAAGCTATCGCCGGAGCCGGAGGAACGGATACCCTGAATCTGTTCGCTTTAAGCCGCTCTATATCACCATCGAGATCACTGCTTTTGTAACATATATGATAAGGCATCGGACCTGATTTTGCAAGATAGCCGTCAACCGGCGAACCTTCCGACATCGGTGCTACCAGTTCGACACGCTGACCGTCCATTTCACAGAAAGAAAAATATATGTTTCTGTCCCTGTCCCCGACCGTATCTCCTACGGTATAGCCAAGTACTTCCATAGTCTTTTTTGCTTTTTCTATATCCTTTACCGCATATCCGATATGATCTGTTTTCATAAGCTGCATCTTACCTCTTTGAATACTCCCGAAGACTGAGGAAGCACGCTCACTTCCGCCCTGTACATCTTACGTTCTGCGGAGACATCAACTGCGTCAAATCCGAGCTTCTCAAACAATTCAGCTACGGGAGCATTCTTCGCTGTTTTTATATACGAAGCCTTGATGATACCTATACCCTTTTTCTCAAGCATTCCTCTTACCTGCGCCATGATCTCAAGCTCAGCGCATCTGCCCATTACTCTGCACGACATAAGAAAAGTGTCGATAACGGCTTCATTTCTCTCATATTCAAGTATCATTACGGCGACCAGTCCCTGATCCCCGTACTTGTCCGACATACGTACCGTGATGATATCGCAGCTTTCATGCTCCGAAAGCCTGCGTATCTCCTCCTGAGAATACCTCTTTGTTGTCACGTTGAACTGATTTGTCTTGTTAATGAGCTGTACTGTCCTTTGCTCATCTTCGGCTGTCATAAAGCGGATATCCATGGACATTCCGAGATTTTTCAGAAAATCCTCCGGAGTTGCTGAATGCTCACGTTCTGCCCTGCGCCGGTTCTCTGCTATGTACATTTCTGTTTTTCTGCTGTCTTCTCCGGTTATATCAAGAGAAAGAAAGTATTCTTCATAGACTTTCTCCACCGCATATGGAAGAAGAGACGTATCAGGCGGAAATTCGACCACCGTGACTTCGGGACACTCCGCCTTCATCTGCTCCCGCTCGGCAGGATCGTCGTCAAGGAATACGAACGAATCCAGTCCGATGTTCAGTTCTTCCGCAAGCTGTCTTATGTTCTGATATTTTGGTTCCCAATTGATGCGGCTTGCAACTATATCTTCACGCCTGATAAGCATATCGGGGTGATCGAAGACCGGAATGACATCTTCGGGATTGTTCTTTGAAAGCACAGCAAGCATTACTCCCTGTTCCTTCATTTTTTTGAGAAGGCGCTGTGTATCCTTGAATCTTGCGCCCTCTTTGTGATCCGAAAGAAGAATTCCGTTTACACCGTCTTCTCCGATGACTCCGCCCCATAGAGTATTGTCAAGATCGAGAGCGATGCATTTTTTTCTCCGTCCGCCCGATGCGGAAACATATCTCAGAATAAGCTCAGATATCCCCGCAAGAGCTTTCGCCGAATAAGGCATCGAGCCGAGATACCACATCTTCGGGTAATAGAAATTCTTCCGCCCGATATCGGCTATCAGTTCTCTGACAGGCAGGATATAGACCGCGTGACCCTCGCTGTGAAGTTCCTGCACTTTCTGTATCAGCAGATCTTCAAAATGAGCGCTAAGTATCTTTTCAGCACCGTAAGAGCATTTCATTCCGCATATATCAACAGATGACACAAATAGCGGTACTCCCGGAAGCGTCTCAGCAAATGCCCTGAACGCACTGCACCACTCGCCGATAAGCTGTCCGCCCCTTGTCTCATCGTTCCACACATTATTGTACTGCTCAGCGTGCAGCAGGACTGCCGCCGCTTCGGGTCCGGATCCGTATAATCCGGAAGAACGGTCTGTCATCTCACGCTGCCATGTGTCATAACCTGCCGGAACATATATTTCTGCATTTTTTCCGAGCATTCCCGCAAGCAGATCGACAGTCACATTTGACAGAAGAGCAACCCGCATCATACTCCCCTCCATTCAGACCGGAACCCCATATCGTCACTTATCTGTATATCTGTAAAGATCCTTCAGATTTTTTATTCCGGGGACCTCATCTATCGGTATCTCGATATCATACTTTTCTTCAGTTTCCATAATAAGTCGTATGTGCATCAGAGAATCCCATTTTTCATATTCGCCGTAAGCAGTATCTTCACTCAATTCGGAGGGATCGACCTCCATGACTCCGGCAACAAATTTTAAAAATTCCTTCATCTGCGTTCTCCTCTTTTCCGGACCGCATAAATAGCGCCGGTCAGACCTTTCTTACTGAATGTCCGCCGTCCGCGGTGATTATCTGCCCGTTTATCCAGCGCGACTCACTGCTGAGCAGAAAGCATATAAGCTCAGCCGCGTCTTCGGGTTCTCCGAGCCCAAGCGGATAGCTTTCGGCAAGTCTTTTTCTTCCCTCATCTGTAAGCTTATTCGTCCAGCTCTCCGACATTGGTGTCTTAACAGGAGCAAGACAAACCTCGTTTATTCTGATATTCTTTTCCATAAGCTCGGCAGCAGCCGGAGCAAGGAATCCCTCGACCGCTCCCTTCGCTGCGGCATAAGCTGAATGCCCCATTGCGCCCTCATGCGCCGACTGCGATGTTATTAAAACCACAGCGGCATTTTCAGTGTGATTGTTTTTCTTGCTTAAAGCCGCAGTAATGAGCATCGGCACAAGTGCGTGGATCTTCCACAGAGCTTCGATATCCCGCGCCTTTGAAAGATGAAGAGGCATCATCTTGTCAAATCCCGCGCAATGCACAAATCCGCTTACCGGACCATGGACGGAGACTATGCGCTTTACAAATTCTGCCAGCCCGTCTGTATCGGTAAGATCTGTCTGATACAAAAACAGTTTTCCGGGATATTTTTCTGCTGTCTCTCTGATGCTTTCGCTTATCTCAATATCCGCGCCTATGACAGCCGAACCTCCGGCAAGCAGCTTTTCGGCAGTGCATTTTCCGATACCGCCGCATACGCCCGTGACAAGTACTTTTTCCATTATACCCACACTCTATTCTTTCACGCACTTTCTGTAAAGATCACCGACCGTTTTACATTCAAGAAATTCTCCGACCGGAACCTTCACACCGTATTCGTCTTCCATCATTACTATAAGCGAAAATCCCACAAGCGAACTGAAATCCGGAAGTTCCTCACGAAATACCGTGTCCATGGCAACTTCCTCAGGCTCAACTTCAAATATCTCAGCCACCAGATCTATAAATCGCTCCATATTAAATATCCTCCCGGTTTAAGCTCTTTTCAGCATTTTTCCGAAATACTGAAAGAAGTGATAATAAGCGCCGGGGTCAAGTGTTATTATCCCCGCACCTGCCGAAAGACCTCCGCCGAACCCGGAGATCAGCACTTTGTTCTCCCTGTCCGATATTAGTCTGTCGCGGCAGTCAAATGCTATCGTCAGCGGCACAGTTGCCGAGGCGGAATTTCCGACCTCGTCCCCCGACCGCCATGTTTTATCCCAGTCGAATCCAAGCTTCTTTGAAAGCTTTTTTATCATATACATATTAGCCTGATGCGGCACAAACGAGTCGATCATGCCCGCCGTTACACCTGCATCTTTCATAAAGTTCAGCAGCCACTTAGAGATATCGCTTGCTATGAACCGGAATATCGCAAATCCGTCCATGAAGATATCTGCGTTTCTTCTTTTTCCCCCGTCATCGGAAGGGATATATTCCAGATCCTCCGGCTTGATCGGTGCAGCTGAACCACCTGCCGGTATCATCAGACTGTCCCTTCCGGAACCGTCCGTATAGAATGTGAATTTCCACTCAGCATCAGACTTGCAGGGTGAAAGAAGCGTTGCCGTGCCTGCGTCAGCCATTACCGGCACTGTTGATCTGTCATATCCGCTCATATATGCGCTCTGTATATCTCCGTCAAGAAGAAGGACTTTCTTTCCGGTGGCTTTCACGAATGTCGATGCAATATATAGTCCATAAGTATATCCCGAACAGGCAAGCGATATATCGAATGCGGGGATCTCTTTTCCGAGCCCGAGTTTATCCTGCACTATCGCAGCGTTGAACGGCATCAGCCTGTCGGGAGTGAAGGTAACGAATATTACTGCGCCTATCTCATCGGCAGAAGTTCCGGAAGCATTGAGAATATCCTCGGCACAGGCTATACAAAGATCTGAGGAGGAGGTCCCCGGGGCTGCGGTATATCTTGTCTTTATACCGGTAGAGCCTATGATGAGACTTGCATCATTTCCGTATATCTCACGAAGCGAAGCTTCATTATCGATCCTGTTTTCCGGCACACACGCCGAAATACCGTCTATATGTACTCCGCTGATATTCAGGATCTGCATTTTCTGTCACTCCCTCACCTCATTGCGGCAGATCACTGCACAATGTTTACTGTTTTTGCGGGGACTCCCATTACTGTCACATTATCCCTGACATTCCGCACTACTAAAGAACCCGCTCCTATTTTTGAATTTTCACCTACGCTTATCCCGGGGACGACTGTGCTGTTCGTCCCGAAATACGAGGACGGCTTGACCGTCACATGACCGGATATGACCGTTCCTGTCATTACAGACGCATAATCGCCTATATTGCAGTCGTGTCCTATGGTAACGCCCAGATTGAACAGACAGTGATCGCCGATCACCGTATTAACGCTGATATTGCAGTTCGCACATACGATACAGCCCTTTCCGAGCTTAGAAGTACGGGAGATATTTGCCGATGGGTGTATCAGAGTCTCCCATTTATCGAAACCGGGATTTTCCTCAGCGAATTTTCTTCTGAACCGGCTGTCCTGTGTGGCGATTACCGCGCATACATCATATTTTTCGGACAGTTCTGCAAGCATATCTGTCTTTCCGAGACACTCGTATCCGTTGAAAGTCTTACCTATCTTATCCGGAGCATCATCGAGAAATCCGATGATATCATAGGCAGGTCCTGCGGCATTAATGCCTTCTATCAGCCAGGTAAGCTCTCTCCCGAAGTCCCCGGCACATATAATAACGATTTTCTTCATTGTCGTTCCTTCTTTTATTTCTTTGCAATAATTCAGCCGTTCGTGAGAATGCGGCTGAGCATATTCCGGCATATTGCAATATGCGTAAATACCATATTATCCTGATTTAGACATAGATACCCATATTATTTTATTTTATCAGATATCCTATGATATGTCAATAGTTTTTTCAGATATGTCTGATTTTCACGCTGTTTTTTGGACATTATTCACATAAAGTGAAATCCATGATATTCATATATACCTATAAGGGCATTGCGGCAATACCGCAGTGGGCAAAATGTCTATAACATGATGTTCATTTTTGTGCAAGTAAACGTTTTTTTATGATCTTGCGGATTAGGTAAAGACAAATCATCAAAAATAGTGTATAATAATAAAAAAAGAAGCAAGCAATACGTGAAACCGATAAAGAGGTGATCTGTATGACATTTGAAAAGAAAATATATCGTTCGGAAGCAGTGAACTGCGTACTCTGCGGAAATGCACGCTGTGAAAGCAGCTGTCCTGCCGGAATACCGGCAAAGGCGCTCAGAGGGATATGGTTCGACAACAGCCGATGCACTGCCGCAAAGCTGCCGCAGGAGAATCCCTGCATCGGATGTACGGCTCCGTGTGAGAAAGCCTGTGTCAGACCCGGAAAGGTGCCGATAAAAGAGCTGATCTCACGTCTGTACGACGAAGTAAGACCCAGTACAGAAATAGCCGCGCCGGCTGATAATAACAGACTCAGGGCAGAGCTTTGCGGCATACCGCTTGAAAACCCGTTTCTGCTGTCTTCATCGGTTGTCGCAAGTACATACGATATGTGCGCAAGAGCATTTGAGGCAGGTTGGGCAGGTGCCGCATTCAAGACTATATGCGCATTCGACATACATGAGGCATCACCTCGTTTTTCAGCAATAAAAGGGAGCAGCGGCGAGATTATCGGTTTCAAGAACATCGAGCAGCTGTCAGATCACAGCGTTGCAGAAAATATGGAGATATTCCGCAGACTTAAGCAGAACTATCCGTCAAAGTTCATTCTTGCTTCGATCATGGGAAGAAATGAGGCTGAATGGGAAGAGCTTTCAGGTATGTGCGAAGAAAACGGTGCCGATGCGGTGGAACTTAACTTCTCATGTCCTAATATGGCAGAAGACGGCCTTGGCTCGGACATCGGGCAGATACCTGAGCTGGTCGAACAGCTTACACGGGCAGCAAAGCGCGGCTGCAATATCCCCGTACTCGCAAAACTCACGCCGAATGTTGCTTCTGTGATACCCGCCGGCGAAGCTGCAATGCGCGGAGGCGCGGACGGAATCGCCGCTATAAACACGATCAAGAGCATCACGGGAGTTAATCCCCACACATTGGTTGCTGCTCCGTCAGTACACGGGCAGTCCGCACTGGGCGGATACAGCGGAAATGCTGTGAAGCCTATTGCTCTGCGGTTCATAGCCGAGCTTGCACGAGATAAGAATCTGTCGGGAATGCATATAAGCGGAATGGGCGGTATCGAAACATGGCAGGATGCGCTGGAATTCATTCTTCTCGGTTCCGGCTCAGTTCAGATAACCACCGCGGTAATGCAGTACGGGTATCGCATAATAGATGATCTCACATCAGGACTGAATTATTATCTTGCCGAAAAAGGATACGACAGCGTTAAGGATATCGTCGGTCTTGCGGCTGATTCAGTAAGCGACACGACCGATGTTCTCGAACGTGACACCGTGCTGTTTCCTAAATTTGACCACAGTAAGTGTATCGGCTGCGGCAGATGCGCAATATCATGCAGCGACGGAGGTCACAGTGCCATAAGGCAGGGAGATGACGGAAAGCCCGTGCTTAACGGCAGCAAATGCGTAGGCTGTCATCTGTGTGTTCTTGTCTGTCCGGAAAGAGCTATAGGAACACTCAACAAAAGAATAGACAGAAGCAAGAAAAAATCCTGATGACACTCAGCAGTAAATTTACATGCTTTCCCCGTATAATACGGGGAAGGCTTTTTCATTTCGATTTTATTTGACATTATTATTTGTTTGTGATATAATAATACTGTAATACTGTGGAATACATGGAGGAGAAAAATGAGATCCACATATACAGATAATACTATCACCCTTTTTCTGACAGGACGCCTTGACAGCAACAGCTCTGCAAGTACAGAATCAGAGATCAACAGCATTATCGAAGGAAAAGAGATCAATAAAGTAATAATAGACATAGAAGGACTCACTTATATCTCAAGCGCAGGACTTCGTGTGATAATGCGTCTCAGCAGGACTTATAAAAACCTTAAGATCATAGGTGCAAGACTTGAAATATATGAAATATTCGCAATAACAGGGTTCGTTGAACTGTTTGATATCGAAAGGGCGTACCGCACTATATCTGTCGAAGGCTGCGAAGTACTCGGAAGAGGTGCTGTAGGTGAAGTGTTCCGCATAGCGCCGGACACTGTGGTGAAAGTTTACAAGAAAGGGACCGATGTATCGGATATAAACCGTGAACGTGAGCTTGCAAAGCGCGCTTTCGTACTCGGACTGCCGACCGCGATACCTTATGATATCGTAAAAGTCGGAGATCAGTTCGGATCTGTATTCGAGCTGCTGGACGCGGAATCCTTCGCGCAGGTGATGATAGAAGAACCTTCAAGAACAGATGAGATGATCGAAAAAACTGTCGGTCTGATGAAGCAGATACATTCAACTTCCGTAAAACACGGAGATCTGCCTTATATGAAAGATCAGATAATGGAGAACGCAAAAAATATTGAAAACAGTTTTCCGCCTGAGATCAACGAAAAACTTCAGCGTCTTATCGCAGGTCTTCCGGATACAGACAATATGATCCACGGAGATCTTCAGATAAAGAATATCATGATACAGAACGGAGAACTTCTTCTTATAGATATGGACACGCTCTCCGCAGGTGATCCTATCCTTGAATTTGCCGGCATCTTCAATACTTACTGCCAATATACCGAGCCCGATCACGATAATGCCATGGAATTTCTCGGAATACCTTACGAAAGAGCCATACATATATGGGATATGTCGATCCACAGATACCTTGAAGGCAGGACCGAAGAAGAGATCACAGAAGCAACACGAAAAGCACAGCTCATCGGCTGCGTCCGTATATACAACAGCCTGACAAGAGACAGTCAGGTACGAAGAAAGGCTCTCGCAGATGTTTGCAGAGATCACATTCTTGAACTCGTCCCGAAACTTGAAAGCCTTGCACTATAAAGGGTACCCTAAAGATATTACGAAAAATACCGCACAAAGCATCGTATGCCTTGTGCGGTATTTTTTCATCCGGAAGAAGAAGGTGATATCACACCTTCTCTATACCGATGTTGATATTCTCGCCGTTGATGTTCCATTCCTTGCTGTTCGGGGTATCACCGACAGTTATACTGTCTGCAAGGACATCGCTGCTGATCGAAGCTGAGTTCTTCATAATTATTTCAATAAGCTTGTCATTGCCGCTGAACTTTGCGTTGATGTGATCCATTACCTCAAATCCGCTGTCCTTACGCATATTCTGTATCTTGCTGACGATCTCTCTTACATAACCCTCTTCGATAAGCTCGGGAGTAAGTGCGGTATCGAGCGCAACGGTTATACTTCCCTCGAACATCGTGCAGAAATCTTCCTTCTGCTGCGCTTCTATGAGAAGATCTTCCTTAGTAAGCTCTATTGTGCCTATGGAGATCTCAAGCTTAAGCACGCCGTTCTTGTTGAGTTCAGCCATTGCTTCGCCGCTGCGGTTTGCTGAAATATCCGCAAGAGCGTTCTTAATCTCGCCGAGATTCTTTCCGTATTTCGGACCAAGCGTCTTGAGCTGCGGCTTGAAGTTGTAGGAAGCAAATCCTGCCATATCATCTGTGAATACGACATTCTTGACATTCAGCTCGTCCTTTACTATGTCAGTGAAAAATACGTCGAGCGCTGCGTCGGACTTCACATACATTGTGCCGAGAGGCTGTCTGTTCTTGCGGTTGGAGGCATTTCTCGCCGCACGTCCGAGTACGACTATATCGAGGACTTCCTGCATCTTCGCTTCAAGATCGGCATCTATCAGCTTCTCATCATACTTCGGATAATCACAGAGATGTATGCTCTCGGGAGCGTTCTTGTCAACACTGAGCACCATATTCTGATATATTTCCTCGGTAATGAACGGAACCATAGGAGCTGCGCACTTGCACACATTTGTAAGCGCGGTATAGAGTGTCATATACGCATTTACGGTATCTTCGGTAAGCTCCGGCGACCAGAAACGCTCTCTGCTGCGTCTGACATACCAGTTTGAAAGCTCATCGACAAAATCCTGCATTGCCTTTGCAGCTTCGGGGATACGATAGTTTGCGAGATTGTCGTCGGTGTTCTTTATCATTGTGTTCATTCTCGACAGCAGCCACTTGTCCATTACGGAGAGCTTGCTTACATCGAGAGTATATTTTGTCGGATCAAAACCGATTATGTCGGCATACATGATGTAGAACGCATAGGTGTTCCAGAGCGTTCCCATAAACTTGCGCTGACCTTCTATGACCACCTTGTCATGGAACTTATTCGGGAGCCACGGCTGAGAATTTGTGTAGAAATACCAGCGGATAGCGTCTGCACCGTGCTTTTCAAGTGCCTCGAACGGATCTACCGCATTGCCTTTTGACTTTGACATCTTCTGACCGTTCTCGTCCTGAACAAGACCGAGAACTATAACGTTCCTGAACGGCTCTTTATCGAAAAGAAGAGTCGATATCGCAAGCAGCGAATAGAACCAGCCTCTCGTCTGATCCACGGCTTCTGAAATAAAGTCAGCCGGGAACTGCTGCTCAAACAGCTCTTTGTTCTCAAAAGGATAGTGATGCTGCGCAAACGGCATTGAACCCGAATCGAACCAGCAGTCTATGACTTCCGGAACACGCTTCATCTGTTTTCCGCATTCGGGGCACTTTATTGTTACCTCATCAATATAAGGTCTGTGAAGCTCGATATTTTCAGGGCAGTTGTCGGACATCTCCTTCAGTTCTGCGATAGAACCGATGCTGTGGCGGCATCCGCACTCACATTCCCAGATATTGAGAGGGGTTCCCCAATAGCGGTTTCTTGAAATGCCCCAGTCCTGGATATTTTTCAGCCAGTCACCAAAACGTCCCTTACCGATGCTCTCAGGTATCCAGTTCACCTTATCGTTATTGGCGATAAGTCTGTCACGCATCTCGGTCATCTTAATGAACCACGTTTCTCTTGCGTAGTAGATCAGGGGAGAATTGCATCTCCAGCAGTGAGGATATTCATGCTCGAATTTCGGAGCATCGAACAGCTTTCCTGCCTTGTCGAGATCAACGAGTATCTTCGGGTCAGCGTCCTTTACGAACAATCCTGCATAGTCTGTATCGGCTGTCATGCAGCCCTTTGCGTCAACGAGCTGCACAAAAGGCAGATCGTAGTTTCTTCCGACACGCGAGTCGTCCTCACCGAAAGCGGGTGCGATATGAACGATACCTGTACCGTCGGACATAGTAACGTAATTGTCACATACGATGTAGTGACCCTTCTTCCCTGTCTTCTCGGCAGCTTTTCCTGAACAATCCATAAGCGGCTCATACTCGATGCGCTCAAGGTCTTTTCCTGTATAGCTTTCAAGCACTTCATAAGCTGGCTTTCCCTCTTCCCCGAGCTTTCCGAGCACGGAATCGAGCAGCGCTTCAGCCATAATATATGTGTAACCGTCGGCGGCCTTCACTTTGCAGTATTTTTCGTCCGGGTTCACGCACAGTGCAACATTCGACGGAAGTGTCCAGGGGGTTGTCGTCCATGCGAGGAAATATTCGTTCTCCCTGTCCTTGATCTTGAATCTTACGACAGCCGAACGCTCCTTGACCGTCTTATAGCCCTGAGCCACTTCGTGAGAAGAGAGCGGTGTTCCGCAGCGAGGGCAGTAAGGAACTATCTTGAATCCCTTATAGAGCAGGTTCTTTTTATAGATCTCCTTGAGAGCCCACCATTCAGACTCGATGAAATCATTGTGATACGTAACATAGGGGTGCTCCATATCAGCCCAGAAGCCGACTGTCTCGGAGAAATCCTCCCACATTCCCTTATATTTCCATACCGATTCCTTGCACTTGTTGATGAAGGGTTCAAGACCGTATTTCTCGATCTGATCTTTTCCGTCGATACCAAGCATCTTCTCCACTTCAAGCTCAACGGGAAGTCCGTGTGTATCCCAACCGGCTTTTCTCGGTACCATATATCCCTTCATGGTCTTGTATCTCGGTATCATATCCTTTATAGTTCTTGTGAGGACATGACCGATATGAGGCTTTCCGTTTGCAGTGGGAGGACCGTCATAGAACACGTATGAATTTGCCTTTGAGCGCATATCAATACTTTTTTTAAAGATATTGTGCTCCTTCCAGAACAGCTTGATCTGTTTTTCTCTTGCGACGAAATTAAGATCGCCTTCGACTTTCTTGTACATATTTACCTCCGGAATATATATTTATTGATTATAGATTACAGTTATATAGGCTATACTGCGGTCAGGCAATGTATATCCTTACTATCACATTAAGGAAATCATACAGACCGTGACCTACTGCAAGTCCGCAGTATTTGCAGTCCTTTATAAGATATCTGCACGTACCGAAGACAAGACCTATGCCAAATGTGAACATCATCTGCACCAACGAGCCGTTTATCAGATGCCACGCTCCGAAAATCAGCGCTGCAATGACAACGCCCGCATACTTGTTCTTCTTAAAGAATGAGATCATTGTGTCCTGAATATACACCCTGAATATCATCTCTTCGACCGGTCCGATTATAAGGAAGTAGTTCAGAAAATTATATATGATGCTGAACCACGAAAAATCCGAGTGCTGGCCCACGAGTGAAAACCCACATAATGCAGGTATAAACGCAATGACAAGAGACAGGCAAAGCGCAATGAGTATCCCGATGCCGTACTGTCTGATATTCTTTATATCAAAATCCGGCTTCATATCAGTGATCTTCATTGCAATAAGGGCGACTGCACCGTTACACAGATTAATGATCGCCAGCAGCATTATTCTCAGCCACAACTGATCCAACGATCTGAGCATTCCGCCGAGAAAAGTCAGCCCGGAGATCACGATAAGCGATATTATCAGGACTGTTATTTTTTTTTTCATACAGAAATTTACCTCCGATATAAAACCGGTCTGTCCGAAATAGGACAGACCGGTCAGTCTGCTATACCACCTGTTTCGTATGGGCTGTCACCCACTCTCCACATAACGCCGGAGCTGCGTCAGCAATTACTCCTCAAGGTTTGGTCGCTGCGGCTCGGGAATGATCTTCTGTCAAACGCTAATTTCACCGCACTCACACCGTCTGCGGCTCGCTGGGGATTTCACAGGTGACTTACTGTTTCCGTCATTGCCTTTATACAATAGTACATTATAACAGATTTACTCTATTTTGTCAAGTATTTTTTTAAGGGTACCTCTAAAAACCGCTTTGAAAAGAGAAAATGTGGCAGCCGTGTCGAAGACGAGAAAAGGCTCCGAAAGCTTGCTGGCGCAAGTCAAGGAATTTCTGTGCAAGATGACGGAATATTCTGCAAGCAAGCGCTGTACGTCTATTTGTGCGGTATTGCCTTAATGCTTTTTTTCATAGGCTGTACCTCAGTTTTTTTGTGTTGAATTGCCATAAGGTTATCACAAAAATAAAACAAATCCTGCCGGTATAAAATTTCAATTGACGCAGATAATATTTCTAAAGAAGCGAATTGCTTCCGTAAATTTATTGAGCTGAAAGGAATTTAATATATGAAAGCAACCGGAATAGTCAGAAGGATAGATGATCTCGGAAGAGTCGTTATACCTAAGGAAATAAGACGAACCATGAGGATACGTGAAGGCGCCCCGCCGCTGATAACATTGAGACAGTCGGTTTTCTGCGAGGCTGTAATATCTCTTGAAGAAAGGCTCTCGTCCGGCACCTGCACATGACAAGCAAAATGCCAAATCATATAATAATAGCAGTAGCCAGACAGCTTGCAGTTCATACATACAAGGAGGCATCTTTAAATTTATCTTTGTATTTGCTGATATCAATATTGTTTACATACACTGCCCGATTGCACAGGTGTCTGAGATCGACTCCTCCGTCATTTATTATATGGCCGGCAACATAAAGGAGCATTATCAGTCCGTGATACGGATTTTCGTCCTTTTTGTCACATTGTCACACTGTCACACCTGAGGCAGTATTGCCGAATAAAGGGGTGCAGAGGAACTGCTGCCGCAAAGGACTTCTGATAGCTTGCTGTCAGAAGTACCTTTGCGTTGGATTTGTCAAACTGCATTCTGTTCTCCTCTTTTGCCATTCATTGCTTTCAAGACACTCCATCGTCAAAGGAAGAGTTGAATACAACAGGGTCATCAGCCGCATTATCAAAATGCTCCCCGTACAGAGAGAGAAAGTAGCCCAGCTCCGCGTTGACCGAAAAATCAATTATCTGATCATATTTCGCGTGGAGCGTAAAGTAATAGTGTTCTGCACTGCCGTCAAAAAATGTCTCATAAGCAACGATATACCCCGCGTCTCCCAGCCGTGTTATCTCTGCCTGCGCCTCTGGACTGCCGCTGTCTATGGCTGTGCCATCTCTGAACAGCTCGACAAAAACACGATAATTCACTGTATCACGGTACTCTTCAAGTGCGCCCTCAAGTGACTCTGACATTACATAATATCCGTTGTTTACAGCTATATCATCTGAATATGATGAATCTCCGTAAGATGAGATCATTGGTACGACGCGTGGAAGCTGTACATCGTTATCACCGGTTCCGATAAACGGTCCATTGGCAACTTGTTCCTGAGTAGTTGTTGTAGAAGAATTTTCATTTGGCTCTGATGAGGTCATATCATCATTCACTGGTGATATCGAAGTATTGGATACAGTCGTTTCGCCGGATTCTGATGATATACTGCTTATTGCGTTGTCTGCCGAAGCTGTTGTATCGTCGTTAAACGGTGCGGTCGCTGTTGTAGTTTCAGCGCCAAGATCATCTTCGCTTATGTCCGGCAATTCACTCGTTATCACATCATTATAATATAGCGCATTTGTAGTTATCGCCGGCTCAGTGTTCACAGACCAAGCGGCATCTTTGTTATACCCTGCGCCGGTACTGCTCTCGATTCCTACTTCGCGCAGTCCTCCATGCTCGTTAAGCCAGTTAAGCCCGAATATCGCTCCAACGAGAACTGCGGCTGTTCCTGCTATGCCTGCAACAGCGTAAATGATCTTCGTGCTTCTTTTCGGTATAGAGTAATCTGCGGGAATTTCTCTTATATTCGCCTGTCGTATATTTTGATCTGCTTTCATATTCTTCGCCCTTTCTTTGACATTTTTAAATGCCGTTTCGTGATCGGAACAAGGATATGTTTCTCTCACAGAGGAAAAGGCTTTTTTACAGAGTTCTTTGTAATCCATATTATCAGTTCCTTTCACTGTCGAGCAATTTCTTCAATTGCTTTCTTCCACGGGATAGGCGTGTCCGTACCGCAGCTTCGCTGATGTCAAGTATTTCCGCTGTCTCTGAAATAGAATACGCTTCAATATAATGCAGATACAGCACTTCTACGATCTTTCGGTTAAGCTTCATTATAGTTTTCAGCAGTTCAGAATTACTGCTTCCGACAATATCACTTTGCGTTTTATAATCTGCGGCTTCAAGCGGAAGTGAGAACATATACCAGTGAGATCGAGTCAGATCTATACTCTTGTTTATGGCGCATCTCAACAGCCACGCTTTGATATGCTCATCTCCGGTGAATGTTCCGCGATATGTGTAAAGATCGAGAAAAACTTCCTGCGCTATATCGTCTGCATCAGACGGATTTTTGCAGTGGCATAACGCAACGGTGTAAACATTTGTATAGAATCTTCGCATACATCTGTCAAGCTCGTTATCGGTCATTCCTATCCCCCCTTCTGTGTAAGGCGCCTTCAACAATAAATCGAATGGAGTAGCCGTTTTGTTACATTATTTAAAAAAATTTTTATTTTTCGTCACATCAAACAATATTATATATCTTTTTTATAGCAATTGCAACAAAAAGCCGCAAACCGCTTTTAACATAAAATACATAGGGTACAGCATAAACGCATAACTTTTTATTTCAAAAGTTCAGACACACTCTGACCGTAAATTATTTTGTAGATATTTATATATTATTATAGAGAATAAAACATGTAGTTAATGTCAATAATTAAGGGTACCTCTAAAAAACACTTTGAGCAGAGAGATCAAGATAGGGACGTCGGATACAAGGAAAGCCGACGACACCGTGCTGGCGCACGGTCAGGAGACTTGACGAAGTATCAGGCGTTCA
>CAMOKN010000218.1 GCA_946617595.1 uncultured Clostridia bacterium | reverse complement strand
GAGCGCCCTTTTCCTTGCGGAAGCAGGGAGAATAGCTGGTCAGCGTATGCGGAAGAGTCTCCTCGGAAACTATCGTATCTATATACTTGCCGATCATCGAGTGTTCGCTCGTACCGATAAGGTAGAGATCCTCACCCTCGATCTTGTACATCATAGCGTCCATTTCGGCAAAGCTCATAACGCCGGTAACAACGTTGCTTCTTATCATAAAAGGCGGAACGCAGTAAGTGAAGCCTCTGTTTATCATAAAATCACGCGCATAGGATATGACAGCCGAGTGAAGTCTTGCGATATCTCCCATGAGGTAGTAGAATCCGTTTCCTGCTACGCGTCTTGCCGCATCGAGGTCGATACCGTTGAGCTTTTCCATGATATCGGTATGATATGGCACTTCAAAATCCGGAACGACGGGATCGCCGAACTTCTCTATCTCGACATTGCACGAATCGTCTTTTCCGATCGGAACGCTCGGATCTATGATGTTCGGTATAGTCATCATGATCTTTGTGATCTTCTCTGAAAGCTCAGCTTCTTTTGCCTCAAGAGCTTCGAGTCTTGCAGAAAATTCTCCGACCTGCTTTTTAGCTTCTTCGGCTTCGTCCTTTTTGCCCTGACCCATGAGTGCGCCGATCTGCTTTGAGATGCGGTTTCTGTCTGCGCGCAGAGCATCTGCTTCCTGCTGGGTCTTTCTGCTCTCGGCATCGAGCTCTATGACCTCATCGACCAGCGGGAGCTTCTGATCCTGGAACTTCTTTTTGATGTTTTCTTTTACAACATCAGGGTTTTCTCTTAAAAATTTAATGTCGATCATTGTTTTATATCCTTTCTTTGAACCGGTTATCACCGATAAACTTTCATACCTTCAGACTTACTGCCGCACCGTTATTTTCTCACGTCCGACAAAAATCTTATCAGTTCTTTCAGCTCGTCTTCATCTGCGCACTCTACGCCAAGCACATATTTATCCTTAGTCTTGTCTATCCTTACAGGCTTTCCGATATGGTCTGTAAGGCTCAGCTCGGCTTCTACCAGGAAAGTATCTTTCGGAGCTCTCTCCTTTGCGGGTCTGTTGACTGTCATCTGCTTTGCGAGACGCTCAAGCGCGCGCACACTTATCCCGTCCTTGACTGCCTTCTGAGCAAGTACGCGCTGTATCTCCTCGTCCTGAATGCCGAGGATCACTTTGCAGTGCCCGACTGACAGCTCACCGCTCCGGACCATTACCTGTATATCTTCGGGGAGGGTTATGAGTCTGAGGGAATTTGCTACGGACGACCGCGGTTTTCCGACCTTTTTGGACACCTGATCCTGCGTCATATCGAAGGTATCTATCAGCAGCTTATATCCGAATGCGACTTCGAGGGGATTCAGGTCTTCGCGCTGGAGGTTCTCGATAAGCGCTATCTGCATAGTTTCCTCATCGGACAGCTCCATTATGCGAACGGGAACTTCTTTTAGTCCTGCTATCTTTGCTGCTCTCCACCTGCGCTCACCGGCAACTATCTGGTATCCGTCGCCGTAAGGGCGCACCGTAAGCGGCTGAATGACTCCGTGCTCTGCGATATTCTCCGCAAGGGCATTGAGAGCTTCTTCGTTGAAATTCTTTCTCGGCTGCTTTTTGTTCGGTTCGATATCTGACAGTTTCAGCTTCTGCGGAACGATATTCTCATCTGCGCCGAACAGTCCGTCATCGAACAGATCGTCAAAATTATCGCCGAGGGCGGATCTTTTTGCCATACAAGGCTCCTTTCTGCTGATTCATCAAAGCATTTCTTCGATAGACTTGCACTTTCTTGCAATTTCTTTTGCAAGCCTTGCATAAGCGTCCGCACCTTTTGAAGCCGGATCGTAATACATTATGGGCTCGCCGTGGCTTGGAGCCTCTGTGATCTTGACGTTTCTCGGTATCTCGGCATTGAAGAAGATATCATCGGGGAATTTTGACTTTATTGACATCATTACTTCACGATTGACTTTAAGTTTACTGTCAACCATAGTGAAAACTATTCCCATTATCTGGAGATTGCGGTTACTTGATTTCTTTACGCGCTTGACTGTTGAGATGAGTTCCGCCACACCTTCGAGGCTGTATGGTTCGCACTGCATTGGTATAATAAGTCTGTCGCAGGCGTTAAGACCGTTCAGTGCCAGCACGCCCAGCGAAGGCAGGCAGTCTATGATTATTATATCATAATTATCCTTTATCTGCAGTATTGCCTTTTTGAGCTGCATATTCTTGTTTTCAAAGCGCAGCAGCTTTATTTCGGCTTCTGCGAGAGCCTGAGTTGAGGGCATCAGCCAGAGGTTCTTGAATTTTGTGGAAACTACTGCATCGGCGGGTCTTGTCTCGCCCATGATAACATCGTATGTAGTATTTTCAAGGCTGCGTTTTGAGGCGCCGGAAATGCCTAAACCGGCGGTAGCGTTTCCCTGTGGATCGAGATCTACTATCAGAACGCGCTTTCCCATATTTCCGAGAGCCGCTCCTACGTTTACAGCCGTAGTTGTTTTTGCGACTCCGCCCTTCTGATTTACTATCGAAATGATGACCGCCAAACTTATCGTCCCCTTTTAAAGACTATTGTAATTTGCAACACCAATCATTATAGCATATAATGATAAAAAAATCAACCCCCTGAGAGGTCGCTGCGCCTGAGATGCGGGGAGGTGAGAGGAAGCTCATTTTATCGCGGCTTCATGCCGTCCCTGAATGAACAGTACGCCGCAACTGTCACAAAAAAGAAAAAGCACAGAGCAATTGTGCAGCCCTGTGCTTCAGCTTGTCAAAAAAGTATTTGTGTGAACTGTGAAGTGACTTTTCAAGTTCCGTTTTAACGGGATTCGCTTTTGCTTTCTTTGCGTTGCCGCTTTGATGCGCGTTTCCTGCGCTTTTTGGGCGGCAACTACCGCAGCATCGTGCTGCATCGCGTTCCGAAAGAAGCGGGGTTTGGGCCGCTGCATGATGCAGCGATCGATTGCCCAAGAGAGCGCACGAGGCACGCATATAAGGCAATCAAAGCAGTCCACCCAATATCAAGCGCAGCGGCTCTCTCGAGCGCAAGCGGCGTCTCAGACGGAAGAATGGTTCTTTACGTAATCTACGACATCATCTACTGTGGTGAATGCCATTGATACGCAGGTATCTGCGCAGCCGTAGTAGATAGCTATGCGTCCGGTATCACCGTCGCAGAGGGCAGCGCACGGGAAAGTTACGTTCTGTACATCGCCTACACACTCATACAGCTCTCTCGGGTTGAGGAGATATTCTGCGCAGCGGTACTTTACGATCCAGGGCTTGTCGATATCGAGAATGCACGCGCCGAAGCTGTAAACGAAGCCGTTGCAGCTTTCGAGAACGCCGTGATAGAATACCAGCCAGCCTTCGCTTGTCTCGATCGGGATAGGACCTGCGCCGATCTTCTTGGATTCCCAGCCTCTGAGCGGTCCCATAACGTGTCTGTGCTCACCCCAGTATTTCATGTCCGGCGACTGTGATACATACATATCACCGAAAGGAGTATGACCGCTGTCAGAAGGACGGCTGAACATAACATACTTGCCGTTTATCTTTCTGGGGAACATTACGCCGTTTCTGTTGAAAGGCAGGAAAGCGTTCTCGCACTGGTGGAATTCTTTGAAATCCTTTGTCCAGCCCACACCGATAGTAGGCTTCCAGCCGTAGGCGTTGCACCATGTGATCCAGAATCTGTCCTCGATCCATACGCAGCGGGGGTCATATCCGTACTGCCAGGGATTTGCCTCTTTAGTCTCGGGGTCATCGTTTATCCAGTCAACGCGCTTTTCGTTGATCTCCCAGTGGATCCCGTCCTTTGAGAATCCGGCGTGGATAGCCATATTTCTTTCCTTATCATCAACTCTGAATACGCCTGCGAACTTATAGTCGCCGCACTCGAAGGGGACTACCGCGCTGTTGAAGATAGAATTGCTTGTGGGGAGCAGATCTCTGGGAATGATCGGGTTTGCGTCATAGCGCCAGATAACGTCCTTGCAGCCGGCGGGCTTGTCCTGCCACGGAATGTTCGGGAGAGAAGGCTGTCCGATGATCTTTACGTTCATATTATTTATCCTCCGTAGAATTTTCTCATGTATGCGGGACGCATGGCTGCCGTAACCCGCACAACACTGTAATATCATTATATAATATTTTCCCCTGTTGTGTCAATATCGTAAAAAATAAAATGCAGACAAATTTTATTACTTGTTTTAGGTAATTTTTACTTATCGTTAACTTAAATTAAGTAAATATATACCTTTTATATATAATGCAGATCCTATTGAGGCGTACAGATCATTTCTCCTTTTGCCGGAAGGTATGTTTGCCACAAGTGTGCCGCTCTGCATAAATGAATCGAAAAAGTCTTTGTGGCACCTTACTGTAACCGATAAATAAAGATAATATTAATTTTTATACAAAAGAAAGCGTAAAATTTTGTAATTATACACTATTGTGATATAGGTGGTTTTGTGTTATAATCGTATTATATACAAGTGTGCGTATAACAAATATTTATGAATGGAGGGTTTACATGGCATATTATTCATATGTTGCCACCGATGTCAACGGTTCAACGGTGCGAGGCAAGGAATATGCAGACGATTACCTTGCCCTTACCGAAAAGCTCCGTGAAAAAAATCTCTTCTGCACTCAATACACCGAGATAGCTGAAAAACAGGCTGACGCAAAGTATAAGTTCAAGACCAAGGACCTGGCTTTCATCTGCCGACAGCTCTCTTCGATGCTCACCGCAGGTATCAGCCTCGTAAGATCGCTGCATATCCTTTATTCGCAGGAAGAGAACAAAAAAGCGAAGGCAGCATTACTGGAGATCTATGAGGACGTTCAGAAAGGACGCTCGTTCTCCGAAGCCATACAGGCAAGACCCGGCGTGTTCCCGCTGCTGTTCGTCAGCATGGTCGCAGCCGGTGAGGCTTCAGGTAACCTCGATGTTATTATGACCCGTGTTGCCGACTACTACCTCAATCAGAACAAGACCAACAACCAGATAAAGAGCGCTCTTACATATCCTATCGTGCTTCTGTTCCTGCTTGTCGGCGTATTCTTCGGACTGTTCATCTTCATCATGCCGATGTTCAGAGAACTTGCGGGTGAAGATCTGCCGCCTTTGTCTGCCGCGATGTTCGCGATAAGCGACTTCCTTATCCCGTACTGGTGGACGATAATCCTCGGCGTCGCTGTCATAGTTGTCATCATACACTTCCTCAGAAAGAATGATGGATTCGCGATGTGGTTCGATATGGTGAAGTGCAAGATACCGAAAGCCGGTCCGCTTCTCCTTATCATATATACCGGACGTTTCGCAAGAACAATGGCAAACCTTTATGCTTCCGGTCTTCAGATGGTCGATTGTATAGAGAAATCCGCAGATACGCTCAATAACCGTTATATAGCAAAGCTCTTCCACGAAAATGTCGTTGAAGATGTAAAGCACGGTGAGGCGCTTTCGTCTGCCATCACCAAGATCGGCGTTTTCCCGGGCGTATTCACCTCGATCATAATGGTCGGTGAGGAATCCGGTGCTCTCGACGAGATCCTTCAGAAATCCGCCGATTATTATGAAGACGAATCCGCAACAGCCATAGCAAAGCTCGTAGGACTTATGGAACCTATAATGATCATATTCCTCGGTGTTATGATAGGTATGATCCTTGCAGGTATCTTCCCGATCCTCTACGGCGGTATGGCAAATGTCGGCAAATGATCCGGAAACAACAATAAAATAAATCATCAAAGAGGTGCTATATGTTATCAATTGATATTACCGACAAGCAGTTAAGACTTGTTCGAGGCGCATTGAACGGAAACAAGATCCGCGTACTTGAGGTTGAGACGCGTGATCTTACCGCAGGAAGCATCAGCAACGGATATGTTACCGATATTCCTATGGTAGCGGGCGAAATTACCGATATTATCGCAACCAAGAACATCAAGGATAAAGAAGCTATCGTCTGCATCAACTCAGGTTCGATACTCTATAAGGATCTTGTGATCCCGAAGCCGAAAAAGATCTCAAATTCGGCTGCTATCGAGTCTATGATACTCACCACAATGGGTATCACGAAAGAATATAACATTTCATACTCTGTAGTAGGTGAGACAAAGGACGAAAACGATCAGCCCGCTCTGAAAATACTTGCTACCGCGTGCCCGCAGAGAATGGTAGATGGTTACATCAGACTGTTCACACAGCTCGGTATCAAGCTTCATCAGATAAACGTGTCCAATAACTGTATCACGCGTCTCATACTCAATACCCCGAAGCTTGAAGCTTCTATGCCGCTGATGCTCGTACAGATCGACAATGACTTCATCAATATCAATACATACGAGGACAATCAGCTCACACTTTCGAGATACGTAAGAGTAGATCCATACGATTATAACAACGACGAGGACTATATCAACCAGGCGGTTTATGACAACATCTTCCGTACAATGCAGTTCAAGCAGCAGCAGAAGGAAGCAAAGCCGATCAAGGAGATAATGTTCTACGGTCAGGTAAAGGACTTCATCTCGCTGTCAAATGCCGTATCATCGTTCAACCTTCCTTCGCATATCCTTAATATACCCAATAACATAGTTACGTTCTGTGACTTCGACTTTGCCGAGTACGCAAATGCGATAGGTGCATTCTTCAAGATAAGAAAAGACCTCGATCATGTAAACCTCCTCGATGCGGCTGCGGTAAAGGAGAAGAAGGGCACAAACACCTTCTTTGTTGGTCTGGGACTCGCGGCAGTTGCGTGCGCAGGACTCGTATTCGGCGCAAAGCTGGTTCTTGACGGCGTCGCAAACGGCATCAAGGCTGAAGCGGAAAGCATATCCAACGAAGTCCACAGCGAAGAGAACAATCAGAAGCTCGCGCTCCTCGCTCAGAAAGAATCAACTCTTTCAAGCGTTACGTCCTATGCATCAAACCTTGAAGAAGCCGATCTTCTGTTCAAGATGCAGCCTAAGGGAATTTCTGAAGTCAGAGCAAAGCTTCTTGAAGCTCTTGCGGCTGTTGAAGAAAATGCAGGTCTTATGGGAGATATAAGCATCAACGGATATAACGTAACTGTTAATGTGCGCTGCTATGACGTTAACTCCCCGACAAAGTATGTCAGAGAGCTTATAGATCAGGACTACTTCGAGAATATAACCTTTACCGGATTTACCGGAGAGGATATGACCAAAAATGAAGAAGAAGGTTCACAGGGCAGATCGGTGCGTGTTGCCGACAGTAAGGGCGAATACAGATATTCGTTCGGTTTAACCATGAGGATCAGAGGAGGCAACGCATATGAAGTTAAATAAGATCGAAAAGATATTTGTCATAGTGGTGATTCTGGGACTGATCCTGGTCGGCGGCTTCTTCCTGTTCGTAATGCCGTGCTTCACCAACATAGAAAATGCAAACAAGACCCGTGATGCAGCTATTTCAGAGCGCGAACAGCTCAACAGCCGTCTTGCGCGCCTTGAAACGATAGACGCGGATATCGCTTCGACACAGAAGACAGCCGAGACACTCGAAGGCTCGTTCTTCCCCGACCTGACCACATACGAGACTGTTGAATCCACGCTCGCTTTCCTGAAAGCTGCCGGATTCGAGACTCACACGATCAACGTTGTGCCTCTTGCAACAAGAGATCTTTCGCTTGAATTCTTTAAAAGCACCGATATCAATTATTCTCTGAAAACACTTGCTAAGGGTGCTAAGGATACATCAGATGAAGAACAGATAGTTGAAGGCGAATTCAAGGACGGCAGCAAGAAATACTTCATCTCCGTAAATTCGCTCACACAGGCAGTCATCACTGATGAAAACGGCGAAGAGATACCTGTGAACAAGTACAGCGATACCATGAAGAAGCTGTATAATCTTGCTATCTGCAAGTATGCGGCTGCCAACAGCAAAAAGCAGACAGTCGGCGTAGTGCAGGCAACATTTGAGATCACAGGAAAAAACAGTGATTATATTGAGCTGATAGATCGTATCTACTCGTCCGATCACAGAGCAATGATGACATCTGAAGTCAAGTTCCCGATGACTATCGATGCTTCAAAACTTGACAAAGATACGATACTCGTAAATGAGAGCGGTTATGCTACTACCAATGAGGAGTCAACCGAAGCATCTGAGGTAATAGTTGAAGACGATACAGTCGTAACCGAGACACTTACACTCATATTCCTGTCTGTTGAGCCTATGGATGCTCTCAAGACAGTAGATGTAGAAGGAACGGATATAGTTGTTGATCAGAGACCTGCTGTTTATCTTCCTGACGTTAATGAATAATCAATAAACAGGCTGCACAAGGACCTTAAAGGTCTTTGTGCAGGCTGAGCAGGTTCGGCTGCCATTAAAGGAGGGCGGTTATGCTAAAGTTTTTTTACAGAATGAAAAGACGCAAGGGCGTAGTCCTGTTTGCTGTCATAGCGATAATGACACTTATAATCGCTATGGCGAGCGTAGCATACTTCAATGCGCGTTCGTCATATAAGACAGTAGTCAGCAACTACGACTTCTCGCAGACATACATATCTGCGACATCGATTGCCGATATGCTCATAGGAGCTGCATCGCAGCAGTCATCACGTTCAGAATCGAATGATTTTTCTAATCTGAAGTCTATTATCAGCGAAATGGAGGTCGAAGCTTTTGATGCGTTGATCTTTGAAGCTGAGAAAGAAGATAAAGAAGACACCCCAAGAAATATCACCGAAATGTACTTCCTCAGAGACGGCGAGACATTGTCATTAGATGTGGTATTTGAGGGGTATGACGACAAGGGCAATAAGAAAACAGAGCGTGAAGATACACGTCTCTCGGCTGCTGACAAAGAAAAGGTAAGAAAGAATACAATTGCTACCGGTTCTACAAAGACTTCTGACGGTCTTCCGGTTAGCGGCGGTATCCTTGATTCTGCTTCTGTAAATATCACTCTCGATAAGGTAGTTACATCTCCTGACCTGAAAGCGACAGAGCTTGAGGCTAAATACAACTGCAACTACTACTTCTACACTTTCACCACAACAGCTGTTTACAGAGACAATACCGTTACGGTCCAGGACGTTGTATATCACAGATCAGCACCTGAGAGCGAGTCCTCAGAGCTGCCGGCATTTGACACATTCTTTACCGCAACAGGTCAGGTGCTCGACGGAAGCGGTGACGTAGATCTTACAAAGAGCCGTTCTGTACTTATAAACACAGACCATATCTCGGATAACGCATACTTCCAGAACGATGATACTCTCATCACAGACTTCGATTCTGCACGTACCGTAACAATGGACGGCGGTGTCCTCACTACAGGAAACCTCTGGGTAGATGCGAACATCGGCGGCACTCTTATCAAGCCTGAAGGTCAGAGAAGACATGACTGGATCATCGGAGGCGACCTGTTTATCACAGAGGGTAACTCCTCCGTGGATTTCAACGGAAACAGCCTGTATGTCAAGGGCGATATGTATGTTTCGTCAACAACGTGCAGATTAAATAACTTTGGCTCTGTGGTCATTGAAGGCAATCTCTACATGGTCAACGATACATCTACCACAGTTTTTAATTTCTGCAATTATGACGCACTCGGAATAACCGGTGCACACAGAACAAAACAGGGTATTTTTATCGACAGCTCAACACATAAGGCAACTACCGGTATAGACCCCGGTATCTATAAAACAAACGGAACTCAGCAGGTATGTCATTATATAACCGTTCCGGAAGGGGAAACGATACCTGCTGCGCTGAGTGATATGCCTTCCGGGATCGAAGGAAAATGGGTCCCTGAAAAATATGCAAAATATATTAAGGACGATATCCAGACGTATGAGTTAACATACAAAGACGGGACATATCCGAACGTAACGCATCATTATCTTACTATCGATGGTTATTTATCTGCGCTGAATGCGAAAAAGAAGATATGCTGTCTTAAAGCCGGACACAGTGATTTTACAGTCAAACTGGTAAACGGAAGCCTCGGTAATAACAATACATTTGGCGGAGCTACGCTTTATTATAATGCTGCCGGATTCCGTAACGATTTCACATCAAACTACACCCGCGGCGGAGACTATGAGGATATAACAGCTCAGTTCTCACAGCTTTTTCCGGTAACCGATGAAAACGGCAACCTTACTGATTATAAATACAATATGACCTCCATACCGTCGAGCCAGCTTCTCGATGCAAGTAATGGTGCGCTGAAAAAGAAGACATTCTCCATTTATTCGGCAAATGCAAGAACAATGGCTAATGTTCTTTCGCTTGACTTTGGCAAGATCGGAGATATGAACGGCGGAAAGACATATATCATCGGTTCTTTGAAAGCAAAAGACGAGAAGGGTGTAGAGAGAACATACTACGCAACTATCACCTGCTATAATAATCAGCGTGCAGTAATAGATCTGCCGTATGTTCCTGACGGTTATATCCTGTATATGATGAACGGTGTTACATATACCGAAACATATCAGGAACCCGATTGGAGCTCAGGATGCTATTGGGATCCGAATATACCGAACCAGTGGGGCGGTATGGGTGATACGGTATGGAACAAATATATAACTAAGACAAGAGAAGTGACTGTCGGTGGCTACCCTGGTGATCTTGATAATGGTCTGTTAACTGTTCGTATCCACACCGGAAATATGACAAGAGAAGAAGAAGAAGGAAAAGGCGTAAATATTGAATTCAAGGACGAGTCCGGTAATGTAGCCTATACTCTTGAGAATGTCAAGAACCCGTATGAGTACAAGACTATGCCTATAGTCCTTGCCGCAAACTGCTTTGACGGCAATGAAAACGTAAATAACTACGGTTCAGCAAAGGACCTCAACGGTAATAACGCTTTCAGCTGGCTTATGAAATACGACAATAAAAACGGTGTTTCTATTGTAGAGCTTGTTGATGAAGCACCCCTTATGTTCATCACTAAAGATGAGTATATCGACATGAAGGATGACAAAGGATGGTCCGATGCCGATCAGGAGTATTATATCTATGATGAGGATACCGGCGAAATGACCAAGATCGAAGGTATCGACAGCGCGACACATGTCAAGAACCCTGAGTTCAAGGATTATGTACCTAAGAACGCAGAAGGTTATGTAATGTTTGAAATGGGCAACATCGATATCAACAGCGAACCGAAGGGATATGTTTCATTCGATAAGTCGAAGACTCTTGAAAGTGTTGTATATTATGCAAGCGGCAAGCAGCTTATCGGTACAAAGGCCCAGATAGAAAAGATACTTACCGAGATGGGACAATTTAGCGCGGGTGATTCTTTTGATGAAAAGATCAAATATGATACCCCTAACCTCGGAGGTCTCAACGGCGGAACAAGCGTTGATGCTTACTTTGAGAGTATGTATGAATACCCCGATGCAAGAATGACGTATCCTATGTACAATAACAAGCTGATATTAGTATCCAACAAGAACGGCGCAAGAAAGGCGTTCGACGCAAGCAATTACAGCAACAGCACAAGTATGTGCGGATATATCTATGCTCCTAACGGTTCATATTCTGCTTGCTACAGTAACGGATCTCACCCGCTGTTCGGCGGAATGATAGTTTCGGACTATGTAATAGACCAGTCTTCGTACGTCTATTGTCAGCCTGACCCGAACCTTATTGAGGGTCTTACCAAAGGTCTTGAGGATAAGACAGGCGGGATCAAGGTCGAAGGCATAAATGAATGGAATATTCACGGTGCAGGATCTAACTATCTCGGATAATTTTGATTCCCGATGAACCGCAGGGAGGCGGTCAAGGGAAAATTGCGAAAGGAAATCGGTGTTATGAATAAATTAAAAATCAATATTCGCAAGGGCTTCACTCTCGTTGAAGTTGTTATCGCCGTTGCCGTTTTCGCTGTCATGGTCGTAATGGTCCTGATGATAATGCAGTCTGCCGTAAGAACTTCAAAGAAGGCATCGGACGAAGAGACTAATCTGAATGCGCTCGTCGAAAACGTTGTACGTGACGAGTCGCAGAAACGTTACGGTGAATATGACTCAAACGTGCTGAATATGGCATTTGCAAAGGGCGAAACCGTTTCAGACAGCGCTGCCGCAAATTTCAAGATGACATACAGCCTTGTTGACGGAAGCAAGAATTATGTTACCTGCCCGAATTGCGAACATCGCGGAAATATTATCGAATTTATGGCCAAAGAGGTCTATAACAGCATTGAATTCAAAAATGAGGTAATTGCCGCAGAGGCAGCCGGAATAAATATCGAGTCAACACACCGCCTCAGCCACTGGTTCAAGCTTGACAGCATGAATTTTTACTGCCCCGAATGTGACCATAAGATAGATCTCGGCACGGACGTTGATCTTATATGTCAGTCATGCGAAAACAAGGGCAAGGCACGCGGCGGAAAATTCACTCTGGACGGTGAAACAGGAGACTTTATCTGCGACGTATGCCACAGCGGCAATGTAAGACAGGATAATGTAGATATCGAGGCAGGCTTTGCAGTCAGCGGAATGGCGGCAAATACTCTCAGATACTCCAACCTGAAGGAGAAGAAGACCGAGGATAAGGCAAAGTTAATAACAGTTACCGCGTCTCCGTACAGTGATGAGCTTGCAGACGATGAGAAAAAAGTTCAGGTCATCCTGGATTATAATAACCTGAACAAATCGAGCAAGGTCGAGTATACGCTGACACTTAAAATACCGTACTTCAAAGCAAGTGAGGCGAGGGATATCACGCTGAGACTTCCGGGTTCGTATATCATAGATATTACGCAGGCACCGGCATCACTTTCATGGACCATGCCTGATAAAGACAAGCTGAGTTATATGAACTCAGAAACAGACAGACTGATAACATTCAATAATGTCAAGAAGAGTACAGTCGGATCAGAGTTCAAGATCAAGTTTACATTGAGAAATTATGTAAACAACAACTCGTTTGAATACGATTATGCCGAAGAAGGCGGACTGTTGTTGTTCTGGTTCGGTATGTCGCCGACAGGTTACAGCAGCACAGGCGGCTGTTCCGGCAACTTCTTTACAACAGACGAAGCTGATAAATTCTATATGTCGAGTGATTTGCCGTCCAAAAAAAGTAAGACCGAATAAGGCGGGTGAGGATCAATGAAGTTAATATTACGATTAAAACGCCGTAAAGGCTTTACTCTTACCGAGCTAATCGTCGTAGTCGCGATCATTGCTATATTAATGGCGTGCGTTGCGGCATTTTCGCAGCCTGTCCGTTCTATGGTAACAGGTACTAACGCGAAGAGCGATGCTGTCATGATCAATGAGATAATATCAAATTATCTTGAAAGACGGCTTGCGTACGTTGATGAGTTTGATATGTATGTCGGGGGCAATATCACAGACACGGATATTTCAGCAAGATTTGATGACTATAAGAAAAAGTACTCTCAGGAAACGATACACTACAGTGCTACCAGCAATGACAGTACGATAACAAAATCGCAGCCCGGTATGCTTGTTATCCATTATAACGGTAATGATAAGAGATTCAAAGCTCTCTATAATGGAATGCCGAACAAGGCTTCATTCGAGATCTACGATCAGCCGCTCACTACTACAAGCTCGATCAAGCTTATTGATGTCGATGCGACAGATGTTGATGAGACTGACGATATGAGAAAATACAAGGTATTTACCGATGATTTCTACGCTGGTTATCAGTTTTTCATCACATCAGATGAAGTATCTGTTGAGGGCAAGGAAAAGATCAATAATCTGACAAAAGAGACGTTTTTCTCAGCAAGTATCCAGACATATAAGATCGACAATTCTGAAAAATCATTATCAGCTGATATGATCAGAAATTATTACAAGGGTGATTCTACCGGTATAGACGGACTTATCGAGTTCAGGACGGGCGTTGAAGAAGTTTCGTTTGCTATGAAAAATCTTGTTCCTGACCGCAATACGACCTCGTGGGAATATTATGACACAATCAGCAAAGCAAATATTCACTGCGAAAAAGGACGTACAAACACGGATCCGCTGTACAGATTAGTGACCGGTACGGATATTATAATATTTTATAATACCACAAGATATACCACAGATGATGTGAGCATCATTCTACCGGCTGAAGAAGAAGAAGAACCGTAAAAGTCACAAAAATAAAAGTTCCCCGCATCTTTTGAAGTGATCCTGAATATGCGCCGTGTCCGTGCGGCGCATCGGAAAACTTCACTGAGGCAAACCTGCCTTCGGTGCGGGGTGATACTTACAGGTGCATACGTGCTGTGCGTCTGTAAGTGTCAGAAAAAATTCCCGGACGCCGGGCGTTCGGGAATTTATATGCTATACAGTATTATCAGAACATCTTTGTGTACCACGATACGATCATATCACCTATGAGGAATCCGGCAAATATCCCGACCGAGAGATACGGTCCGAATACCACCTGACGCTTGCAGTTCACTTTAACGACCTTCTTGTCGTCAAGAACGATCGAGATACCGAACTTTGTGATATCCGAAAGCTCCGCGTCAAGCATATTGTTCAGTGAAGCAATGTCGGGTGTACCCTTCCAGCACTTTTGGTCGATGCATTCGGGCTCGATATCCGATTTACCCTTGAAGATGCTTCCGTAGATAGCCTCGGTCTTGCCTTCAAGCACCGTTATACCGTTTTCTTTCTGAGAATCGTACCATTTTCCGGCAATATCAAGTGCTTTTTCTTTGGCAAGCTTCTTTGTTCCCTTCGGGATACTCAGCAATTCTATCGAGCCGCCTATCGCGCCCAGTATAATGCCGATAGCAGCCGCGGGTATCGCGTTCTTCCACCCGAGAAGCAGTCCCGCACCTGCCATAAGGTGTACATCTCCGCCGCCCATAGCTCCGAACAGCGCAAATATCGCAAACGGCACCGATATTGCGGCAGCTCCGATAAGATGCTCATACCATGGCATATTGAATACCGATGCAGCCTTTGTGGGGTCATATACGAATATTGAAGCGACAGTGGCAATCACGCCCAGTCCCGCAATGACAATGCTGCAGCCGTAAGGTATCTCCATTTTGTCGATGTCTATACCGCTTGCAACGATCAGTGCAGCAGCAAGTACGAACGCCATGAGCAGTGAAAACGATAGCCCCAGCGTTATGATCGAAAGTGTGAATGCCACAGCCGTTGTAAGCTCGACTATCCAGTATCTCGGCGAGATCTTAGCCTTGCAGGTGCGGCATTTACCGCCAAGGAATATGTAGCTGAGTATCGGGATAAGATCGATAGCTTTCAGCTGTGTGCCGCAGCTCATGCAGTGGCTCCTGTTGTGAGCGCCGGTGATAGGTTCTTTGTTCTGTGTCCTGATAATTACGACATTCAGAAAGCTTCCGATCACGGCACCGAGAATGAATGCCATTACAATGAAAATAACAGTGAAATAGACCGGAAAGCGTCCGTCAAATATGCTCAGCATATTTTTCTCAGGCTCCGGCTCGTCGAACCAGATATAGGTTATTTCTCCTGACATACATTTTAATGCAGATAAAAGATCCGGCATATATTTCTTCCCCCTTAGGATCATTTTTACTTATTTTAGCACAAAAACAAATTAATATCAACCTTTTTGATACAAAAAATCGCCCGATGTGCAGAAAACGCCAGTGTTCTGCGCCGGCAGTCCGATAATGACAATATCCTGCGCAGCGGCAGACTGCGCGTTTGTGAAAATATATCTAAACCCGGAGGTCAGCAAATGAAAAACATACCCATAGGTCAGATACTGCTTGAAAGCGGCTATATCACCAAGCAGCATCTTGAAGACGCTCTTGTCAAGCAGAAGGAAACGGGTAAAAAGCTCGGTGATATGCTGCTTGAACTCGGCTATGTATCAGAGACGCAGCTTGCTCAGGCTCTTTCTCAGAGACTTAAAGTACCGTTCATTGATCTTACCACCACCAAGATCGAGACAGAAGCCGTCAAGAAGATACCTGAGGCAGTCGCAAAGAAGAACTGCGTTATAGCTTACAAGATCAATAACGGCAGACTTTATGTCGCAACAAACGACCCTGTAAACTTCTACATATTTGAAGAGCTGAAGATCCAGACGGGTATGGAAATAAACGCTCAGCTCGCAACAAAGTCGTCCATAAATGAAGCGATAGGCAGAGTATATTCAGCCGCTACCGTTACGAACGTTATGGGCGATATCGAAAAGGAGTACGATTCTTCCGCCGCACTTATGCAGGATCAGGTTGCGGACGGCTCAGAAGAGCGTATAGACAATGCGCCGGTAGTTAAGCTCGTAAACACGATAATCGAGTCAGCATACCGCGACAGGGCTTCTGATATCCATATCGAACCGTTCAAGGACAGGACAAGGATCCGTTATCGTATCGACGGCGAGTGCGTTGAGAAAATGGCAGTAAAGCCCGCAGTTCACAGTTCGCTCATAACCCGTATAAAGATCCTCGGCGGTATGAACATTGCCGAAAAGAGAATACCTCTTGACGGACGTTCGAGTGCCGTCATAGACGGAGTAACGCAGGATCTTCGTATCTCGACTATCCCTACGGTTTATGGTGAGAAGTGCGTTATACGTCTTCTTGCAACAGGCGATGAAAAGGCAAGAAAGATCACCGACCTCGGCATGACGGATTATAACTACGAGATGTTCAGACAGATAATCCGCTGCCCTAACGGCGTTATGCTGGTTACGGGACCTACCGGTTCGGGTAAGTCCACTACACTGTACGCTACCCTTGGTGAACTTTCAAAGCCGAATGTAAACATAGTTACCGCAGAAGACCCTGTCGAAAAGAAAATAGACGGCGTAAACCAGTGCCAAATGAACGAAAAGGCTGGCATGACTTTCGCAGCAGCGCTTCGTTCTATCCTCCGTCAGGACCCTGATATAGTAATGGTCGGAGAGATACGTGACGGTGAGACTGCCGATATCGCGATACGTGCCGCGATCACGGGACACTTGGTTCTTTCAACACTGCATACAAACGATGCGGCTTCAACGATACTCCGTCTTGTTGATATGGGAGTTGCGCCTTACATGGTCGCTACGTCGCTTATCGGAGTTATAGCACAGCGACTCGTAAAGCTGCTGTGTCCCGAGTGCAGAGAGAAGATACTTCTGACGGATCCCGCTGATCTGAGGCTTGTCGGAAAAGATCAGCCGGTCGAGATATACACAAATCACCCCGGCGGATGCCGCGCCTGCCACAACACCGGATTCAGAGGCAGAACCGCTATCCATGAGATCATAGTTTCAAATAACAGCATCAAGGAGCTTATAGCCGCAAACGCTACAGCAGAGCAGATAGGCTTAAAGGCAAGAGAAAACGGCACACGACTGCTTCGTGACAACGTTTCGGACATGGTGCTTGAAGGCAGAACTACTATGGATGAGCTTGTAAAGGCAACATACTCTGTATAATACAGTAAAGGAACCGCTGATCAGATCCTGCACGCCGCTTGCACCGTGCCTTCAGCCGTCAAATTTGTACGATCTGCCGACTAAATTCACGGCACAACCGATGCACAGTCTTTGATCATCGTTTCCTAAAATACCCGATAATATTCAGGAATGGAGAAATAAAATGAGCATCAACAACACAATAGACATTAACCAGATACTCGATGAGACACGTGCAATGGGAGCTTCCGACCTTCATTTTACAGCGGGACTTCCGCCTATCGTAAGACTTCACGGAAACATCAAGAAGATGTCCGGCTATCCCGACTGCACCGAACCGATCATAGTAAACGTAATAAATCAGATCACATCTATAAAGCACAAGCAGACCATTCAGAAGGGTCTTGACGCCGACTTCTCGTATGTATCGAATTCGGGACACAGACACCGTGTCAATGTTTACAGACAGAGAGGATATCACGCTGTTGCAATGCGTCTTCTGAGAAATGATATCCCTACCCTCAGAGATCTCTACCTGCCTGAAATACTCGGCGATTTTGCAATGAAGCCCAGAGGGCTTGTACTTGTGACCGGACCTACAGGTTCAGGTAAGTCCACAACTCTTGCGGCAATGATAGACCACATCAACCGCCAGAAGAACTGCCATATCATCACGATAGAGGATCCTATCGAGTATCTGCACAACCACAAGCAGTCGATGATAAACCAGCGTGAGATCGGCGTCGATGTTGACAGCTTCGCAGGCGCTCTCCGTGCGGCTCTTCGTGAGGACCCTGACGTTATACTTGTCGGAGAGATGCGTGACTTTGAGACAATAAATGCCGCCGTAACTGCCGCAGAAACAGGACACCTTGTTCTTTCGACACTGCATACGACAGGTGCAGCCGATACACTTGACCGTATCATAGACGTTTATCCGCCTCACTCGCAGGGTCAGATACGTTCTCAGCTTGCAAACTCAATGGTAGGCGTTGTATCGCAGACACTGTGCGCTACCACAGACGGAAAGGGACGTGTTGCGGCACTTGAGATAATGGCAGCGACCGACCCGATCAGAGCTATGATACGTGAAGGAAAGATCTTCCAGATCCCGAGCTCTATCGCGACCGGACGCAAGGACGGAATGTTCTCTCTCGACCAGGATCTTGCAAAGCTTGTAAGAAACGGACGTATCTCCGACGAACTTGCACGTTCAAAGTGTCAGGATCCCGGCGAGTACCTGAGATTCTTAAAGATGGCGTAAGATCTGAGCCGCTGCGCTTGAGATCGGGGGAAGGAGAAATGGAACCCCCTTTCCCTCGGGGAAAGGAGTTTCCCTTCCTCCCTCCCCCGAACCCCTACTCTCCAACCCTCCTGAAAGGCGGCTCGCTTCGCCTGCAAACTCAAGCATAACTGCTCCTTTTATAGTAACATCTGCCCCGTATAACTTACGGGGCGTTGTTGTAAAAATATACAGCAAATCCTACGATATGATCCGGGTTTTGCACAGATCTGACAAACATCACCGAAAATGCAAAATAATTCAAAAATGTTTGTCACCTTTTGGGCAGATGATCCGTTTTATATAACAGAAGCGTAAATAAATGACCGCCCCCTACAAGCGATCAGTCAGCAAAAACTAAAGCCTGCGGCGATAACAAGACTTTCACATTTTATATGTAAAGTTTTTTGGAAGGGGGTCTGGGGGAGAACCTTTTTTCTAAAAAAGGTTTCCCCCAGTCTCGAGCGCAGCGACCTCTGCAAAGTCTCGAACGCAGGCGAACAACAAAACAACGAGGAGGAATATGAAAATGAGATTCAAGAAGACAGTCTCCGCAGTTCTTGCAGCTGCACTTACGGCATCGTCCGTGAGCATTTGTGCATTTGCCGAGGAGGATCAGACAATGAAGACCGAGATGACGTATGTAAAAGAACGTATGGACATTCCGGAGAATTGCACTGATTTCAACTACAGCACCGGTACAGACAACAACAAGACGAGCTATCGCTTTACATGGAACGATCCGTCTGAAGAGATAGACTATACCGAGATCGGAAAGGTCACTTCTCTGAATGTCAGCATTACAGGAAAAGTCATCAAGAGCATATATATCAACAGGATCAGCGATTATAACTGGCAGGCTTCTTTCGCAAAGCTTTCAGACAAGGCTATACTTGATAAGGCAGTTGCGTACATCAAGGAGATCAATCCCACCATTCTCAGTCAGACAAAGATAGATGAGGATTCTCTCAAGATCAGTCTGTTCGGCGAGGAGGCTACACTTTCTTTCCACCGCGAGGTAAACGGCGTCAGTGTGACCGGTCAGACAGGAAGAATAGTTATCAACAAAAATACCGGTGAGCTTATAAACTACCGCTACAACTGGATAAACGGTGCGTCATTCTCAGATTCAAAGGGCGCGATCAGCTTAGTTGAGGCTAAGAATGCGTATAAGAAACTGTTCGACTCTGATCTCATATATACCCTCGAATATGACTGGAAGGAAAAGAAATATATCCCCCACCTTACTTATCAGCAGAATTCATTCGGTCAGATAAATGCTTTTTCCGGAAAGCTCTCGACATTTGAGGATTATAATGCCTATACCACCGAAGATGATGTTGCCGATAATGAAGCTGCTGAGGCAAATCCCACAACCGGTTTTAAGAACGATAACGGCGCACGTGTAGTTACATTCAGCCCTGAGGAGATCGCAAAGCTTGAAAAGGAGAACACACTCATAAAAGCTGAGGACGCTCTTAAAAAGCTTGCAAAATATGATTTCCTGCTCATTCCTGAGTCAAGCGAGATATCATGGCAGTCATGCAGTTATAATGAGATGCAGGGCTATTATGTAAGAAATGTTACATTTACCGCAAAGGTAAAGGATTATTACGATCTCAATAAAGAACCCCCTGTACTCCTCGATGACCTGAACTACTATAACATAGATGATACCGTAAGCGGCAGATTCTCGATCAATGCTGAGACAGGCGAACTTCTCTCGTACAGCGGATTCTCTTATGATAACGGCTCCAACCTCAGCTCTGTGAAGGCTAAAGAGACTGCGAACAAGGCTATCAAGACTATCCTCGGTAATAATAAAGAAAAATTTGAGGACCTCAGCGAATCCTACAAGAACACAAGATATGCCGAATATGACCGCAAGACAGGTGCCGGCATCGGTAACCCGATAACAACATCTATAGCTTACAGTGCTTCAAGACAGGAAAACGGCATCAAGTGCATAAACGAGAATCTTTCAATTTCAATAGATAATAACGGCTATGTTTCTTCGTTCAGAGTAAACTTCAACAAGAATGTGACATATCCGGAGCCAAATAAGATCATCTCAAAGAATCAGGCATATAACAGCTTCTTCAAAAATGTTGATTTCGGTCTCAGATACCGCTGTGCATACAGAAGCGAAGACAAGAAGGTCGTTTCTGCACTCGTATATGCAGCAAACTCCACTCTTTGCATAGATGCGTTTACCGGAAAGTCCGTGAACAGCGACGGCTCGGCAATTTATGTTGATGAAACAGGAAATTATACAGATCTCGAAAACAGCAAGTACAAAGCTTATGCAGAAAAGCTTGCGAACTACGGCATAAAGCTTATTGACAAAGAAGGAAAGCTCAACGAGAATGAAGTTATAACTGCCGGTGATTTTATCAGCCTTTTAAATGCCATAGGATACAACTACTATGATGAGTCAAAAACGATCACGGAAGACAGAAAGCTCAGCAGACAGGTTGCCGCAATGATAATCGTAAAAGCAAGATACGGCAGTGATATTGCGGAGATGACATCTTTATTCAAGAACAAGTTCAAAGATGTTAAAGATGACAGCAAGTATCTCGGATATATAATGATCTCGGACGCAGCAGGATTCATAAAGGGAAATTCTTCCGGAAAGTTCAATCCGAATATTGCGTTCACCAGAGGAAGAGCAATAAAGCTCATTTATGATATCCTCTCTAAAAACTAAGCAGCACCTCTCATAAAATATCTCTATCTCAAAAGGCGCAGCCGCACGGATCATCTCCGCGCGGCTGCGCTCTTTTTATTATTACTATTCAAGTTCCGCGGAGCAGGATTTGCTTTTGCTGCTTTTCACATTGAAAAGCTGCGGTGACGGGGCAGGGCGCTGCCCCTATCTAAAGCGTAATCGACTTCTTTTCAGGCTGTCTGTTCTTTTGCTCTTTTCGACAAGGTCACATTAATTATGATCGAAGCCGCAACAGCAATAACACCAACGATAATAGGTGTGAGCCAGTCCCAGATCTCCTTGTTTGCAAGAGCTGTGATATCGAATCCGCCTGCCTCGCTCTGCATCATTCCGCAAACAAAAGCGAAGATTATGACAAGTCCGAGAGCACAGGGAAGTGCAGTAAAGAGTGCAATCGCTGACTTTTCTTTAAGCGGTATCCTCTTGATCGTTTCAGAGCGGAGCGTGAATATGCTTGCCGCAAAGAATGCTCCGAAAACTGTAACGATAGTTTCAGGTATCATGTAAGTCGCGTTATAGGCGAGGGAGTACAGAAGACCCTGTGTATCCGGTATAGAAACGCCTGCCCATACAGTGCAGCCTGAGATAACATGGCATACATAACGAAGGATACAGGTAATGAAGGTCCCAAGAGCAAGGGCTGTACCGTTGTCCTTTATCACATTTCTCAAAAATCCCGAAAGTCCTATCACTACAAATGCCACAATATAATCGAGCATTATTATTGCGATGACAGCTTCGGGGCTTGTTCCGTAAGTCAGGTTCTTCATGCCGAAAAGCATCTGTATCACTGCATTTGTGAAGCCTGCGAGGAGTCCCCACGGTATGCCGTATCTGAATGATATTATGGCTATCGGGAGCATACTGAACAGCGTAACGCTTCCGCCGAACGGCATATCAACGATCTTTATAAGGCTCAGCACAGCGGCAGCCGCGATCATAATAGCCGTCTCGGTAAGGCGGAGGGTGGAGTTTACGGGTTGTTTTGTTTTTTCCATATCTTTTGTCCTTCTTTCTTTTGGGGAAATAAAAAATCCCCGTTTACATAAGCAAAAGGGGATATAAAACCAATATTTCCCTACGGCGGCATTATCCGCATCAGGTCAGGTCGAAGCGTAGTTTCGCTTCCTCTCAGCCGAAATGTCATCAGCTCCCTTTTTGCGACATCCAGTATAGCACATTTTTACTGTATTGTCAATACTTTTTTGACTATCTGTGAAAAGGTGCAGAAACTTTCGGGTTTAATTGCGGAGCGATCAGCCTTTCAGGAAGGTGGGAGCAGGGAGGGGTCTGGGGAGGGGAGAGGGAGGGAACCTCATTTCCACTTTGGAAATGGGGTTCTC
>CAMOKN010000217.1 GCA_946617595.1 uncultured Clostridia bacterium | reverse complement strand
TCTCATGGAAGAGGTTCGATATGTACTGGTTGTTAAGCGTATCAGCTGACTTTTCGATACAGTCAACCATCTGAAGTCCGGAAGCGTAAAGGTTAGCCATTGTTCTTGCGAAACGTCCGGTATAGATGACTATAAGGAGGGGGCCCACCTTAGGCATCTTTACCTTCATCTCATCAAACCAGAGCGCGAACCACGGAGTCTTCTTGAGGAAGTGGAGAACGAGCACTATCACTCCGACACCGAGGATTATCGTCCACCAGTAGGGGATCAGGAAGTCGCTTATCGCGAACATCGCCGCTGACAGTGGAGGAAGATCATCACCCGCAAGGTCACGGAACATCGGCATGATGAAGATGAACAGACCGAAGAATACGGCAACGAGCAGACACATAAGTACGATAGGATAGATAAGCGCACTCTTTATCTGGTTGTTGGTCTTGTTCTGGTTGAGGTAGTAGTCGGCAACACGCGTCATGATAACGTCGAGGTTACCGGAAGCCTCACCGGCAGCGACCATGCTGACGAACAGGAGCGGGAAAACGCCCGGTCTTGCCTGTACAGCTTCCGCGAAAGAACGTCCTTTCTGAACGTCTTCATAGATCTCAAGAAGCGCCGCCTTCGCCTTTTTGTTTTCTTCCTGGGAGTACAGGATATGCAGCGATCTTACGAGACTTATACCTGCGGTAAGCATCGAAGCGAGCTGACGGCAGATAAACGCAAGATCCTTCGTCTTGAACTTGTACTTCGCATCGCTCTGTTTCTCCTGGATCTCAGAATACTCGGTACAGAAAAGATTCTTCGCACGAAGCTTCTCATTCAGGTCGAGGTAGTCGTCCGCGTATTCCTTTCCTCTTACCGTGGAACCGTTGACATCTGTGGCAACATAAGAATAGTATGCCATGTAAACCCTCCATTCGTTGATTTTTATTTACTCATGCGGATGGACGGCTGCAGAGCGCACTATCCCCATACGCACACTTGTATACGTTACAATTATAACATAAAAGTCGTTATATCACAATAGTGTATAATTACAAATTTTCACTGCTTTATTTGTATAAAAATGAAAATTCTATAATGAGTCCGGTTACATTCCGGGTGCGTTCTTTATTTTAAATGGTATAACCGGAGAAAGTCTTTGTCGGCGGGAAATTAACGGCTTTATTTTCATTAGTTTCCCGCAGGTTAATTTAAGTAAATTATATGTGATAATTACCTAAACAATACTGCAAAAATTGTTTGCTATTTCTTCAAAAAACGATTGACACCCGCGCCGCGATATTATATAATATTATTACAGAGCGCGTGTATCCGGCATTTCAAGCGCTGCGCGCGCAATGAAACAAACATACTGAAAGAAAGAGGTAAAAGCCAATGAACGTAAAGATCTTTAATCAGCCCTCGCTTCCCAATATCCCGTGGCAGGACAAGCCCGCAAACTGCAAGGACGTTATCTGGAGATACGATGCCAACCCGATAATCCCGAGAGACCTTCTCCCCACAAGCAACTCGATCTTCAACAGCGCCGTTGTTCCCTTTGAGTGCGGCGATTACAAGTTCGCAGGCGTTTTCAGAGTTGACGACAAAGAGAGAAATATGGCTATCCATGCCGGCTTCTCCAAGGACGGAATCCACTGGGACATCAACGAAAAGCGTGTTGACTGGATCAACGACGATCCCGAGACAGCAGAGGCAAATCCGTGGCAGTACGGCTACGATCCCCGCTGCGTATGGATCGAGGACCGCTTCTGGATCACATGGTGCAACGCTTACGGCTGGAAGCCTACTATCGGCGTGGGCTGGACAAAGGATTTCAAGGAATTCCACCAGTGCGAGAACGCATTCCTCCCCTTCAACAGAAACGGCGTCCTCTTCCCGAGAAAGATAAATGACAAGTTCGTTATGTTCAGCCGTCCTTCCGACAGCGGTCATACTCCTTTCGGCGACATGTACGTTTCCCAGTCCTACGATATGAGATACTGGGGTGACCACAGACACGTTATGGGACCGCTCAGAGGCTGGGAGTCCAAGAAGATCGGCGCAGGTCCTATCCCGATCGAGACAAGCGAAGGCTGGCTCGTATTCTATCATGGTGTTCTTGAGAGCTGCAACGGCTTCGTTTACAGCTTCGGCGCTTGCATTCTTGACATTGACAAGCCCTGGAAGGTAAAGTACCGCTGTGCAGAATACCTCCTCAATCCTCGTGAGATCTACGAGTGCGTAGGCGACGTTCAGAACGTTACATTCCCCTGCGCTGCTCTCTGCGACGGCGATACCGGACGCATCGCTATCTACTACGGCTGTGCCGATACATGCGTATCTATGGCATTCTGCACAGTTGACGAAGTTGTTGAGTATGTAAAGAACCACTCTTCAGTCTGATCACGACACATAATAATACCTCTGAAAAATGCGCAGGCGCTCCATTACGCCTACGCATTTTTCCTTTTATTTATGGTATATATCACAAATATCACCAGTCCGGTGACTGCCGCCCCGCAGCATATCCCGGCAAAGTCTATCCAGACATCGGCAACAGCCGCTCCCCTTCCGGAGAAAAGCTGGACGGTCTCATCAATAAAGCCTATAAATAGTCCCGCTGCAAAGGGAATTGCCGCTTTTACGATCTTTTCTTTTCTGCTTACAGCGTCCCTTGCTTCCGGGAAGAAGTAGCAGCCGAGAATGATACCTGCGGCGGCATGCTCGGCAAAGTGAGCGAGCTTGCGCACAAGATGATCGTTGAGCTGTAGCGGGATATGCAGGAAATCGAGGATTTTCTGCAAAAATATCATCATTC
>CAMOKN010000216.1 GCA_946617595.1 uncultured Clostridia bacterium | reverse complement strand
TTTAATTAATATTAAAAAATCGCTGTCAGTGCAATTCTTCTATTGACGGAAACGCATTGTTGTGGTATAATAATAAAGTATATAATACTTATTGCCGTTTCATAGCGGCAGAACAGGTGGCAGTTGTGATCAAGGACAAAAAGATTATCGGAATTTGCCTTTCAAGGCTGGAAGATGATTTCAGGAACAATTTTCTTGACTGTTTTTTCAGAACAGCGGACGAAAACAATTTCAAGATCATAGTTTTCAACAGCATGAGGGATCTGTATGACGGCGATCTTAACGATAAGGGATCGGTGTCTGTTTTCGATGCGATCAACTATGATGCACTCGATGCTCTTGTGATACTGTATGAAAGCATATTCGACAAGTCAGTAATACATGAGCTTACCCAGAAGGCAAAAGCTCACAGCGTCCCCGCTGTGATCGTCCACGGTGAATGTGAAGGCTGCTACAATATCAGAAAAGTTACAGCTGAAGCATATAAAGAAGTTCTCCGTCATATCATCATGACTCATAAACGCACAAGACCTGTATTCATCGCCGGATATAAGGGCGATGCCGATTCTGAAGAGCGCATCGGGTGTTTCAAAGAAATACTTGCCGAAAGCGGAACAGAATACAGCGATGATATGCTTTATTACGGCGACTACTGGGATGTCCCGACCCGTATAGCAGTACAGACGATACTTTCTTCCGGCAAAGAGCTGCCGGACGCTTTCATCTGCGCAAACGACACTATGGCAATGTCAGTCTGCGAAGAGCTTGAACTCCACGGATATAAAGTTCCGCAGGATACTATCGTTTCAGGTTTTGACGGGCTCCTTTCAGCAGAATACTTCATTCCGAGACTCACCACCTGCCGTGAAGAACTCAGCGACCTTGCACGTATAGTAACCGATATCATAAACGGTGCAACTGCCGGGACCCTTGAACCCGGATCATTCTACGAGAATTATTTTCCGTACATCGGCGAATCCTGCGGCTGCGGCGATGATTCAGATATAGATTACCGCGAGCGTGCGAGACAACTTTACCACCAGACTCAGGAAATGCAGCGGCATGAAATACATATATATTCATGGGTGGATACAATTCTTGAGAGCGATAATATAAATTCACTCAGCACGGCGCTGCACGACTACATTCTGCCCAATTCGAGCGTATGCCTGCGCGAAAACTTCATTATGGCGGCTCTCGGCAAATCCCCCGAAAGCATAAAAGAAAAAGTATATAACGAACTTATAGTCATCACATCTATGGAAGTCGATCACACCAACGGAAAACAGGGACGCTTCCCTGTTACCGACATGGTGCCTGAATTAGATAAATGGCTCGATGACAAGACTGTATGTATCCTCACACCTATCTATGAAGGCAGTGAGGTCTGCGGATATTACGCTCTTAAAACAGAGGACATAGCCGATTCCGCGCGAAAATTGTTCAGAGTTTCCAAAACAATGAACATATCTTTTGGCTCGCTGCTTAACCGCATTTCCAAGAATAATATGCAAAACTCTATGAAGAACGCAAGATATATAGATTCTCTTACCGGTCTTCCAAACCTTGTGGGTCTTTCAAAATGGTTCGATGACTTCTCCTCTTCGGAGAAGAATCACAGCCGGACTCTGATGGTATCGCTGTATTTTATTCCGCAGTACAAGTATATCTATGAGAATTACGGTATTGAGGATATCGAAGAAGCCGTAAAGTTCGTCGGTGATTCGCTGCTTCTTGCAAACAAGGACAACGGTTATGTCGCAAGGACCGCAACAGACGAATTTGTGGTAATAAATGATGTTGACGATGAGAGCAAAGTATCTTTCGTCATAGATAATGCCGTTTCGGTATTCTTCGGGATCATCGAAGGCTATAACAAGAGCAGTGATAAAGATTATTTTCTCGAAGTAAACTGCGGCTGCACTGTGGCAAATCCCGGCTGGAACAGTACGCTGCGAAGCTTCCTGAAACTTGCCAGTGCAGAAATGTACGTAAACCGTCTGAAGGCAGGTCTTTCACCGATCCTCAAAGATGATAAGATCGCAAATCCTCAGAAGGACCGCAGGGATCTGTACGGCGAATTCAGCACGCTTGTTGAGAAAAATCTGTTTACTTATCATTTCCAGCCTATAGTTAATGCAAAAACCGGCGAAATATATGCCTATGAAGCGCTTATGCGATCTTCCGGCGGCATAAAGATGTCACCGCTTGAGATACTCGATATTGCAAAAGAATACAATATGCTCTATGAAGTCGAGAAAGCCACGATGTTCAATGTTATGGAGCGCTATGCAAAAGACACTGATATGTTCGGCGGAGCTAAGGTGTTCATAAACACCATTCCCGGCAACTTCCTCAATGACGATGATATCAACGAGCTGAAAGAGCGTTACAGAAAATACCTGTCAAACTTTGTTTTCGAGATCACAGAACAGGATACCGTTTCTGACGAAGAACTCAACTCTATACGCAGACTCGGTGCCGAAGATCTTTCCGACAGCAAGTCGCACGAAAGTCAGGTCGCGGTAGATGATTACGGTACCGGTCACTCGAACATCGTAAATCTGCTCAGATATGCTCCGCATATCATCAAGATAGACAGATTTCTAATAACAAACATACAGAACGATCCGAACAAGCAGATGTTCGTTAAAAGCACTATAGAATTCTCAAAGCTCAACAACATCAAAGTTCTTGCAGAAGGTGTAGAAACATTTGAAGAGATGCAGACGGTCATCGAATATGGCGTAGATCTGATACAGGGATTCTATACCGCACGTCCCGCTCCGGATCCGATACGGGCGATCCCTGAAAGCATAAGGCGTGAGATAATCGAGGCAAACATCACTGCGTCGAGATATGATAATGAGCTTCTTGCATACAATGCGGCTGACGGAGAAATTATAAATCTCTACTCTGTTGCGCTCGAAAAATACGGTAGAATACATATAAAGGGCGGAAGAGTCACACTTGAAGGAACTAAGGATATGACCGTGGCTATCCCGATCACTACCGAAGAAGGTTCGAACTGTGTCATTAGATTTGAGAATGTATGTATCAAGCCTGTCGAAGGTCCGGCTCTGAGTCTCGGAAAGAACAGCTCAGCCGAGCTGAAACTTGAAGGCTCCAGCAAACTCATAAATGAGGGTATCCTTGTTCCGGACAATTCTTCCCTGCGCATAACCGGAAGCGGTGATCTTGATGTACAGCTCAAGCGCAACCGTGCTATCGGTATCGGAAACAATTATGAAGGTATGTACGGAAATATCTCATTCGAGCATACAGGAAAAGTTTCTATCGTATCAACAATTGATAAGAGCGTAGGTATCGGCGGAGGTGTTCCTTCAGAGAAAAACTGCATAAACTTCATAAGCGGGACCGTAGATGTGTTTGTACAGTGTGTAAACTCTATCTGTATAGGAAGCGTCCGCGATAAAGCTACAATAAATGTCGGCGATCTTGCATACGTCAAGGTAAAATCTTCAGGTAAAGAATCGGTCGGTATCGGCTCATTTGACGGAAAGCTGACTCTGTCTTCTTCCGGTATTCTTGATGTCGTATCCGACGGTGAACGTACTGCTGCTCTCGGAACGATCAGCAAGGCGCCGGTAAAACTGACATTCACCGGCGGAAAGACAAATGCCGTAACTCACGGCGACGATGCTGTCTGCATAGGCTCGATAAAGGGCAGCAGCAATATCGAGTGCATGGGCGGGTTCGTACGCGCATACGGCGAGGGCAACAGAGTTACCGGCTTCGGAAGCACAGAAGGTGAAGGTCTGATAAATATTACAGGCGGAACTGTCAATGTGAAGATACTGTCCGGAAATATAAACCAGTTCGGCGGTGAAAATTCAAAGGTGGTCATAACAGGCGGAAACATCATTGCCGATAACCCGACAGCTCTCACAGTCACCAATGCTTTTGGTCAGCCGCTTCACCCCGAGATCATAGACGGCGACAGCTTCATTGGATATATTTCCACTGAATCCGGAGATTATAAGTACACTGCCGAAAAGCGAAGTGATGACGAAAAACTTGTCGTCTATATTCCCTGATCCGTTCGTCTTTCACCATTACAATGTCATTACATACGCGAATAATACAAAAAAAGCACAGAGCATTCAGAACTGCTCTGTGCTTTTTCAATTCTCCGTAACCCTTACTTTATTTCTGCATGATACTCCTGAAGTGACTTTACACCGATATTGTTGTTGGATTTTATAGCCTTTATCCCTTCTGCGCTTGCCTTTGCGGCTGCCATTGTTGTAATGTACGGGATACGATGCTTAATTGCAGCCTGACGGATATAGCTGTCATTGTGTATGCTTGTCTTACCTGCCGGAGTGTTTATTATAAGCTGTATATCACCGTTTGTGATGCAGTCTGTGATATTCGGTCTGCCCTCATAAAGCTTGTTTACGCGCTCAGCCTTGATACCTGCCGCTACTATCATCTCATAGCTCTTACCGGTGGCGAGGATCTTAAATCCAAGCTCGTCGAATGATCTTGCTATTTCAAGCAGCTCAGGCTTATCGCGTTCGCAAACGCTGAGCAGGACTGTTCCTTCTGACGGAAGACGGGTCTGAGTTGCTTCCTCAGCCTTGTAGTACGCTTCACCGAACGACTTTGAGATACCGAGGACTTCACCTGTAGAACGCATCTCAGGTCCGAGTACCGGATCGACCTCCTGGAACATATTGAACGGGAATACTGCCTCCTTAACGCCGTAATGCGGTATTTCCCTGTCATGAAGCTCCGGAACTGGTGACGGTCTGTGTGTAAATTCCGATGTCATTATATCGGTAGCTATACGCACCATATTGATATTGCATACTTTCGATACGAGCGGGACAGTTCTCGATGCACGCGGATTTGCTTCAAGCACGTACACCGTATCGTCCTCGATTGCATACTGCATATTCATCAGTCCGCAGACATTCATTTCTACGGCTATCTTTCTGGTATAGTCCTTTATAGTCTCAATGTGCTTGGGGCTGAGATTCATTGACGGAAGTATGCACGCAGAGTCTCCCGAATGTACGCCGGCAAGCTCAATATGCTCCATAACTGCGGGAACAAAGCAGTGCTTTCCGTCGGATATGGCATCTGCCTCACACTCTGTAGCATGATGCAGAAAACGGTCAATAAGTATCGGTCTGTCGGGAGTCACACCAACCGCAGCCGACATATAGACACGCATCATTTCGTCATCGTGAACTATCTCCATACCTCTGCCGCCGAGTACATACGAAGGACGTACCATTACCGGATAACCGATCTTATTTGCGATCTCAAGCGCTTCGTCAACATTTACTGCCATTCCGGATTCAGGCATAGGTATTCCGAGCTTGTCCATCATTGCACGGAAATGATCTCTGTCTTCGGCAAGATCTATAGTTTCGGGAGATGTTCCGAGTATATTCACTCCGTTCTTTTTCAGATCAGCTGCAAGATTCAGCGGAGTCTGACCGCCGAACTGCGCAATTACTCCAACAGGCTTTTCTTTTTCATAAATACTTAACACATCTTCAAGAGTAAGCGGCTCGAAATAGAGCTTATCAGATGTATCATAATCGGTGGAAACTGTCTCTGGGTTGCAGTTTACGATTATCGACTCAAAGCCAAGTTTTTTCAGAGCAAGAGCAGCATGAACACAGCAATAGTCAAATTCTATACCCTGCCCTATTCTGTTCGGACCGCCGCCGAGTATCATTATCTTTGGCTTATCAGTGTTTACGGGGCTTTCGTCCTTATCAAGATGATAGGTAGAATAGTAATAAGCAGAATTCTCGGTCCCGCTGACATGAATGCCTTCCCACGCTTCTTTTATTCCGAGCTCACAGCGCTTGCTGCGGATATCGCTCTCAGGGATATCGAGTATCTGCGAAAGATAACGGTCACTGAATCCGTCAAGCTTTGCCTGTTTAAGAGCGGCATCGCCCGGAAGTGCTCCCCTGCTCTTTATAAGCTGTTCTTCCTCTTCTACAAGCTCCTTCATCTGCTCTATGAACCAATGCTTGATCTTTGTCAGACGATATATCTCCTCGATATCTGCACCCTTGCGTAGTGCTTCGTACATAATGAACTGACGTTCACTTGACGGATATGTGAGCTTCTGCAACAGTTCATCCTTTGTGAGATCATGGAAGTTCTTTGCGAAGCCGAGTCCGTATCGTCCTGTCTCAAGGCTGCGGATCGCTTTCTGGAATGCCTCTTTATAGGTCTTTCCGATACTCATTACCTCACCGACTGCGCGCATCTGCGTACCGAGCTTGTCCTCAGCGCCCTTGAATTTCTCAAATGCCCAGCGTGCAAACTTGATAACGACATAATCACCATCGGGAACATATTTATCGAGGGTGCCGTACTTTCCGCAGGAAATGTCATGCAGTGTAAGACCGCAGGCAAGCATTGCCGAAACAAGAGCTATCGGGAATCCGGTAGCCTTCGATGCAAGAGCCGAAGAACGCGATGTACGGGGATTTATCTCAATTACAACGATCCTGCCGGATACAGGATCATGAGCGAACTGACAGTTGCAGCCGCCGATAACTTCAACTGCTCTTACTATTTTATAGGAATACTCCTGAAGCTTCTTCTGAACATCTTCGGATATTGTGAGCATGGGGGCAGAACAGAATGAGTCTCCGGTATGTACGCCGATAGGATCTATATTTTCAATAAAGCAGACAGTTATAACATTGTTGTCGGCATCTCTTACTACTTCAAGCTCAAGCTCCTCCCAGCCGCTTATGGATTCTTCAACAAGAACCTGTCCGACAAGGCTTGCCTGCAATCCTCTTGCACAGACGGTCTTCAGCTCATCGACATTGTAAACAAGTCCGCCGCCTGCACCGCCCATAGTATATGCGGGACGCAGCACTACCGGATATCTGAGCTTCTCGGCAATCTGAACAGCTTCTTCTACGGAATAAGCGACCTCGCTCCTCGGCATCTCTATACCGAGTTTTTCCATAGTATGCTTGAACTCGATCCTGTCTTCTCCTCTTTCTATCGCATCTACCTGAACTCCGATGACTTTTACTCCGTATTTATCAAGGACACCGGCTTTTGAAAGCTCAGAACACAGGTTCAGTCCCGACTGTCCGCCGAGATTCGGCAGCAGCGCATCCGGACGCTCTTTCTCGATTATCTGTGTCAGTCTTGCAAGATTCAGCGGCTCGATGTATGTGATATCCGCAACATCGGGGTCGGTCATTATAGTAGCCGGATTCGAGTTTACAAGAACGATCTCATATCCGAGCTTTCTGAGCGCTTTGCACGCCTGAGTACCCGAATAGTCGAACTCGCAAGCCTGTCCGATGATAATTGGTCCCGAACCGATTATCATGATTTTGTTGATGTCCTGTCTTTTTGGCATAGTACATTCCCCCATATTAATTTCTCACTTTATTGCTTCGGCAAGCAAGCTGTTCATATATAAAGGATTCAAGAACGTTCATACTCGCTTGCCGAAGCAATAACACATACTGTAATATTATATCATATCAGCGCAAAAATTGCAATATTTTTTTCAAGAAAATTCAGAAAAATGTGTGAAGACGAAAACCGATAAAGCGGGACCCGAAATATTTCTTCTCAATAAAAAAGCACAGAGCAGATCCGATCGCTCTGTGCAATAATATTGGGTACCTCTAAAAACCCATTTGATTTCAAAGCGGTTTTTAGTGATACCCTTATGATCTCCGTATCGAAGGCGCGGAGATCCTGATCGCTCTAACGGAACTCGAAAAATTCTTCAAGTCTTGTGAGAAGAGCCTTGCGGTCAAATGTTTTGAGCAGATAGCCTTCGGGATTAAGCTTTAAGATCTCCATTACGCTGTCGCGGCTGCTGTTTCCGGTGAGGAAGAATACAGGGATATTCTTTGTCTGTGAGTCATTTTTCAGCATTGCGAAGATCTGAGCGCCGGTTGCCACAGGCATCTTGTAATCCAGCAGTATCAGGTCAACATCGTTTTTCGCAAGCCACATTATTGCCTGAAGTCCGGAACTTGCTACTCCGACATCATAGCCGTCCTTCAGCCAGTTTCTGATAATTCTCAGATATGATGCGTCATCGTCAACAAGCAGTATCTTTCTCTTTTTTACCGCCGCCATATCGGCTGTGAACTTGCGCTTTTGCTGCTGCTGATTTTCGCCCTCGGCTCCTTCTTCTTCGACGATCTTTCCCTTATCATCAAGCTTCTTTTCGCCTGCATTCATATACTCAAATATCGTCTGGACGAATGCTTCCATATTCATTGGTCTGTCAAAGAACTGTAGTACGAAATCCTCCGATATGTAGCGCATAGCTGTCTCATAGTCCTTGCGCTTTGCTATGATTATTAGCATCTTATTCGATTCGTACAGCTTGTCATTCAGATAAGAAAGCATATTCTGAAGCGAAGCGGTCATTGCAGCCATTCTCTCGTCAAGATATAACACAATGATACCTGCCCTGTCGATCCCGGCACCTATCTCGGCTATCCTCGCAACGACCTGATACGCGGTGATCTCCACTGCAAGCAGCTTCTGCTCCATCGACTTTATTGCAAAGCTCTCCGATGTACTGATTATCATTACATTTTTCAGCATTTTATGTGATCCTTTCTGTATATGATGAGCAATCAGCCATTGCTGCTGCCGTAAATGCGTTCTATGTATTTATGTGCGGCTTTTGAGAGTGCTGTCCAATCCAAAGCATCAAATGCCCTGCACACTTCTTCAAATATCTCCTTGTCCGCAGGTTCGAGACGATACTCCCTGACAGAGTTTATCACCTCTTCGGTCATATCGAAGTCCATCTGTCCGGCAAATTCTTCAAGAGACGAAAATGCATCTTCAAGAAAATCCTGCTCAGCCATTGGCTTGTCATTATCGTCTTCGGCAGGAGGCAGAAGAGGACTGAATTTCTCCCTGAACGAGCGATACCATTCAAGAAGCTCGCCGGTCTTTGCGTGTATAAATTCAAGATCATTCGCGTCCCCGGCTGCTTCAAGCTGTTTTGCAAGTTCTGACAGCTCCGCAAGACCTATTATTCTTGCCGAACTCTTAAGCGCGTGGACCTTTATGGTGTAATTCTTCCACCTGCCCTTGGTGTAATATTTCTCTATCTCGTCGGAATACGGCTGTATCGAGTTGAAGAAGATCTCCAGGGCCTGAATGAACGCTTCATCCGAGCCGCAGAACTTCACGCCGTTCTCAACATTTATCTCTTCGATATCATACAGCCAGTCGTATTTCTCCGGCAGCAGACGGTTTTCAGGCGGTGCAGCCTTGTCAGCACCGATCTCCGCCCTCTTTTCCTCAGGCAGATATATGAGAAGCGATGCGTGGAGCAGCTCGTGATCTACAGGTTTTTCGATATAATTCTGAAATCCCTGGTGAATAAAAAAGTCGTTTCCCTCTGAATTGTCAGCTGTACCGAGTGCAACTGCGGGAGTATCCTTATTCCTGCTGTTCTCACCCCTGCGTATCTCCTTGAGAGTATGCACACCGTCTGAATCCGGCATAAAATAATCAATAAACATTATGTCGTATTGATTTTCTGCGGCAAGCTTAACACCCTCATCACAGCTTTCGGCAGAGTCGGCTTCCATTCCGAGAGCTCTGAGCAGCCCTGTAAGATAATTGCGTTCTACCCTGCTGTCATCAACTATGAGTATTTTAACACTCATAATCGTCCCTCCTTAACCATGTAGTTCATAAGTCGTATCTTCATCTATAATGCGCACCATAGCGTCAGTAATTATCGGGTCGAACTGTGTTCCCCGGCACCGGATCATTTCATCGCGGACTTCCTGCTGTGGTTTAAGAGCCTGGTATGATCGTCTTGAAGTCATTGCGTCGTATGCATCGGCAACACATATAATACGGGCATTCTCAGGGATATCCGTACCGGCAAGCCCGTCAGGATATCCTCTTCCGTCATATCTTTCATGGTGCCAGCGTGCGCATTTTGCAGCCTCCGGCATCTCTGTGATAACCTTCAGTATGTCATAGCCTACGGTAGTATGCGTTTTGATCTCTGCATATTCTTCATCGGTAAGTCTTCCGGGCTTGTTTATTATCTCCTCATGTACACCTATCTTTCCGACGTCATGCAGCAGTCCGATGATATAGAGATCGTCCTGCTCCTGCTTTGATTTTCCGAGCTGCTTTCCTATCCACGAGGCATACTTAGCGACCCTCTGTGAATGGTCGTTCGTGTATTTGTCCTTGGCATCGACTGCCTTTGAAAGCGCAAGCATCACTTCTCTTGAAAGATGACCTATCTTTTCGGTCTGACGGACTATCTCACGCCGCAGATGCTTCTGGAGCGCTGAAAGCTCGATTATGCGGCGAACACGCCTGATAAGCACCTCCGGAATGAACGGCTTTCTGATAAAATCCGCCGCACCGTTCTTGAAGCCTTTTATCTCGGCTTCTCCGTTATCATCGGCTGTCATTAGCACCACAGGTATCTCGGCAGTTTCTTCGATCGACATCAGCGCCCTTATAACATCAAACCCGTTCATACTGATAAGGTTCACATCAAGCAATATCAGTGCCGGTGCATCTTCCTGAGCGCGTATGATGCCTTCTTCGCCGGTCATTACCGGAATTACGCGGTAATAATCTTTCAGTATGTTCTCTATCGCTGTGCAGAGAACCGAATCATCGTCTATAACAAGTATAAGGGGTCTTGCGTCAAACTGTCCGGCTTCACTGAGAGAACCGGTCTCTCTTTCAGTAAGATACAGAGCAGAAGCAAGCTGTTTCAGCATTTTTTTGATCTCTTCTGTGAATGCTATGTGCTTTACACGAAGTTCTTCGATATTGCCCTTCATGTAAAGTTTCTCGATCTCTGCCGCTCTCGCGGAGATCCTGTCAGCACCGATAAGTTTCGACGAATCCTTTACCGAGCATAATGCGGCACGATAATTGTAATAGTCTGATCTCTCAACATATTCTTCCAGCTTCTGAACTATCTTTGTGGTTGCATAATCGTTTAAAGCAGCAACATAGAAGTCAGCGTCTGAAAGAAAGTATTCCTTTGCTGATGAAAGACGCAGAAAAGGCAGTTCTTTCTGAAGCATACGCCACTCAGGCTCCCACGATGCCTGATTCAGCTTTTCTTCATCTACGGGAAGATATTTTAGAACTACGTCCTTTATTGACTGAACAGTAAATGGCTTTGTGACATATTCTGCAAATCCCGCATTGAGGAATTTCTCTCGCTCACCCTTTATGGTATTTGCGGTAAGCATTATCACAGGTGTGCTCTCACAAAGTTTTTCCTGCCTGATAACGCGCATAGCTTCCATGCCGTCCATTATCGGCATCATATAGTCCATGAATATAAGATCATATTTATTGCTTCGTATTCGTTCGAGCGCCTTTTCACCGTCCGGAGCCGAATCAGTGCCGAAACCCATAGTACGCAGGATCCTCACAAGAAGATCAACATTCATCTCAGTATCATCGACCACGAGGATATTCAGTTCTTCCGCTCCTGTAAATGGGCTGGATATACTTTCATCGTCATAGGAAGGATCATCTGAAACTTCATCGTCACCTTCAGCGATCTCACGGAGACGTTCTTCACTTCCCTCAATATCTATGAAGCTGAAAACACCTTCAAAAAAATCAAGCAATCTTCTTGCGGCAAGTCTTGCTTTTCTGGAATATTCTCTCGTTGCAGCCTCATCGGTGTCTTCCATTATTATATTATTATAACCCATTATCGCGTTTATGGGCGTTCTTATCTCATGAGACATCTGAGAGAGAAACTGCGTTTTGGCTTCGTCCGCAGCAATTGCCTTCAGCTTTGCTTCATGTTCTTCTTCCTTTGAACGCTCAAGATCCACCAAAGCCTGCTCAAGTGCGTAATAGTCAGGGGTTTCATGCGACAAAAACAGTATATACATTGCAAGCGACGAAGCAAAGAAGCTCAGCAGATATCCCTGAAGCAATGTAAGCTGCATTACCGAAAACACCATAAGTACAACTGAGCTGCCCGTCATTGCCACAAGCTGAGCTGATCGGAAATATTTCCGGTACTTTATCATAACGACTAATGCAAATATTTCAAAGTACAGCGGTACCCCATAAGCTACAGCAAGAAACAGGGGTCCCTCAAAATACCCGCGGTTAGAATCATATCCGAGAATATTTCCGGTGATAAGGTTTTGCAGATACAATACAGTAACAACAACGAGCATTATCTGGTTTATTACGCTGGATACGATCCGGGTCATACGCCGTTCCGGTATGTACGCATATATATACATAACAGTACAGAAAGACGCACATACAGCGCTCAGATGATCGAATGTATTGAGTATTATTATTACGCCGCTCGGTACTGAACTGTTATAATTGAAGAAGACGATCGCGACATCAAGTATGTCGGCAAGCATAACAAAGAAAACCATTCTGGAGAATGATTTTTCTTTTTCCGTTCTGTTCTTATATCTGATCTTCAGGAACAGATAAAGTCCCAGTATAAACGGAAATGCAGCCAGCTCAAATATCATATTGTATTGCAACCCATATCACCCCCTTTATCAAAATCAGCCGTACAGACCGATTTATCATTTTTTTATGTTTGTATGCTCCATCATTCTCGAAACAGCATCAAACAGCTTGTCATCGTTTCCTATATAGTGCTTTAACTGTTCAAAGCCTGCGGCTGAATCACTGTTTTCTGCACCTGTTATCACACGGTCTATGCTTTCGTGTGTGATTATCACCTTTTCCTTCGGGAGATACATAAGCAGAGTTCTTTCAAGCTCTTCTGCATCTATCGGCTTGGAAAGATAATCTTCAAATCCGTCTTTTATGTACTTGTCTTTTGCGCCAGCGACAGCATTTGCCGTAAGAACTATGCACGGCTTGTTCCTGTTGGGATTGCCCTCGCTCTCACGCAGCGCCTTTAGCATCTCAACGCCGCCCATTCCCGGCATACGGTCATCTATGAAGATAACATCGTATTCTTTCTTCTGAGTCAGTATAAGTGCATTTTTCGCACTGAGCGATGTATCTATCATTATTTCTGTTTTTTTCAGCAATCCCGATGCAACAACAAGATTCATCTCTATATCGTCAACTATAAGCAGTCTTGCGCTCGGAGCAGTAAACTTCTCCCTGTAATCCACGGCAGTTTCTATACTGTGGATATAGTTTGACTCATAGTTTCCCATTCTGCTCCAGTTCTGTACCTGCTGAACCACCTCGAAAGAAAACTCGGAGCCTTTGCCGTATTCGCTCTCTACCTTCAGGTTTGAATCCATAAGTGCAAGGAGCCGTTTTACGATGCTCATTCCAAGTCCTGTTCCCTCGATCGAACGGTTTCTTATCTCATCTGCACGCTCGAACGGCGAAAACAGCCGCTCGATATCTT
>CAMOKN010000215.1 GCA_946617595.1 uncultured Clostridia bacterium | reverse complement strand
CTTGACGTTCACTGTATGATACAGTGACTTGCTGCCCAAAGCGCACACGGACTTGCGCAACAAAGGCAGCAACGAGCTATACGGTGCAAGTAGCTCTTTTTCTCTCAAATTGGGTTTTTAGAGGTTCCCAATATATATTGATAGCAAGAAATCGCATAAGAACGGAGAGAACATGAGAAAAAGCACAAAGAAAGTTGATATTATCATTATCGCGGTCATAATACTGTTGATCGCGGGTGTAGTATTACTTGCCGTTCTTCCGAAGCAGGAAGACAGTGGTATTTCGGCGGCAAGGGAAGTTACAGTGTCGGACTACAACGGAAAGCGCATCGGTGTACTTACCGGAACAAATTATGACGCGGTCACACAGGAATACTTTCCGGACAGCGAATGCCTTTATTATTCGGGGTATTCCGATCTGAACGCAGCTCTGCTCGAAGGTAAGATAGACGGATTCCTCGGTGACGAACCTGTACTGAGATCAATTCATAACGAACAGCCGGAGATAGATTACGTAAAGGACAAGGTCACTGACAATCAATATTCTTTCGCTTTCCGCAAAAACGATGAAGCCGAAGCAAGGCTCTGCGCTCAGATGAATGAATTCCTTGCGAAACTGCGAAACAACGGTACTCTTGAGGACATGGAGCTGATATGGTACGGCAATGACGAGAGCAAAAAGGCCGTGGATATGTCGGGTCTTGACGGCAAAAACGGTACAATACACGTTATAACCACCTCTACCGATGCACCGTTTTCGTATATCAAGGACGGAAAGAATGTGGGTTATGACATTGATGTGGTAGTACGGTTCTGTCGAGAATACGGATATGCGCTTGACCTCGGTGACGCGGATTTTTCCGCACGAATACCGGCTATCGAATCCGGGAAGTATGATTTCACCACCGCGATGAATGTTACCGAGGAGCGCAAGGAACAGGTACTGTTTTCAGATAAGGTAAGCGGCGGCGGGATCGCGCTTGCGGTAAGAGCATCCGACCTTTCATACAAAAATGACATATCTCTCTCCGATTTCAACGGAAAGAGAGCCGGTATTGTTACCGGATCTTTTCATGATACTGTCATAAACAGAGTATTCCCGGATTCCGCAATATCGGAATACAACACTATTTCAGATCTTATCACGGCTCTGACATCCGGCAAGATAGACTACTTCTTGAATATTACAGAGGGTGCGCAGGTTATCATAAAAGAAAGACCGGAGCTTACATATATAGATATGCCTGTCGAGCAGTTTTACATTGGTGCGCTGTTCCCGAAAGCAGAGACGAGCGATAAGCTGAGGTCGGAATTTGATGAGTTCATAACAAGACTGAAAAGTGACGGTACACTTGATGAAATAATAGAGTATTGGAAAAGTGATGAGTCCTCCGGAAAGAATGTTGATATAAGCGGACTTGACCCCATAAACGGAACGATAAACTTTGCCAACAACACTATAAATCCGCCTATGTCGTTTATTTCGGGCAGCGGGTTTGCAGGTGTTGAACCGGATATTATGGTAAGGTTCTGCAAGGAATACGGGTACGGACTGAACCTGATAGATGTCGATGTTGGCGGCATTTTACCCGGTATCGCAACGGGAATGTACGATATTGCTATGAGCAATATGGTCATTACCGAGGAGCGTAAGGAGAGCGCAAACTTCTCTGTGCCGTATAATTCGGGTGAGCTTGTGCTTGTAATGCAGAAAGAAGCTGTAGACTCATACAAAGGCATATCTTATAGTGATTATGCCGGAAAAACTATCGGTGTCGGAACGGGAAGTATGTTCGATGTCCTCGTTGAAAACAGTATTCCGAATGCCAAACTCATGTACTTCAACACATATCCGGATATGGTGACAGCCCTTGAAACAGGAAAGGTAGAAGCGATATGTATTGATGAACCTGTCATAAAGTACATTATGGCGACCGAAGATCACGCCATTGACTATATAACTGAGCCTATTGAAGAATACAATTACGGCTTTGCTTTCCCTAAAACGGAAGAAGGAAGAAAACTCCGTGATGAGTTCAATGGATTTTTGAACAGAATAAAGACTGACGGCACACTGCTCAAAATAGAAGACAAATGGTTCAGTGCAGACGAAAACAGTCATACACTTCCGGAAATAAATAATTTCAATGCAGAACGCGGCATACTGAGACTTGCCACAGAAGCATTGAATATGCCGTTTGTGTATCTTGAAGAAAACCATATAGCAGGGTATGAAATAGATATTGCGTACAGATTCTGCGAGGAATATGGGTACGGACTTGACATTACCGATATGAGCTTTGACGCGATAATTCCCTCGCTCACGTCGGGTATGTGTGATTTAAGCTGCTCAAGTATGAATATTACCGAAGAAAGAGCGGAAAGCGTTTATTTTTCCGTCCCGGATTATACCGGCGGTGCGGTTCTCGCAGTAAGAAAGTCGGATATCGGTGTAACAACACGGTCTGTCCATTCCGAACAAAACATACTTGACAGCATCGCGGATAGCTTCGAGAAAAACTTTATCCGCGAAGACCGCTGGAAACTTATCCTTGACGGTATCGGCACGACCTGCCTTATAACCGTTCTTTCGGCATTGTTCGGCTCGGTGCTTGCGTTCCTTGTGTGTATGTTCAGACGGACGGGAAGCAGGCTTGCAAATGCTGTTTCCAACTTATATGTAAGGCTACTGCAAGGTACACCGATAGTAGTTCTGCTGATGATACTCTACTATGTAGTTCTCGGTAAATCCGGACTTGAAGCGGTATGGGTGGCTGTGATCGGCTTTACGCTCAACTTCGGAGCGTATGCTTCGGAAATAATGCGTTCGGGCATCGAGAGCGTTGACGGTGGGCAGCGCGAAGCCGCGCTCGCCCTTGGATATAACGAAAATCAGGCGTTCTTTAAGTTCATATTCCCGCAGGCGGCTGTGCGTTTTTTGCCCGTATATAACGGCGAGATAGTATCGTTGCTTAAAAGCACTTCGATAGTCGGTTATATCGCAATTCAAGACCTCACAAAAATGAGCGACATTATCCGAAGCCGCACTTACGAAGCGTTTTTCCCACTTATCGCTACAGCGATAATCTACTTCATTCTCGCTTGGATAAGTTCACTGATATTAAAGCTGATTCTCAAAGGATTTGACAAAAGACATACCTCAAAAGACCTCCGCGAATCCCGGAAAAAAGTCATATATGGACATCAAGACTTTCTGCGATGACGGCAGGATAGAGCTGATACTCCGTATTTATGACGAGCCATACAATCCTCTTGTATTTGGTGGCTGAGGATATAACCTACAGCTACTCGTATCACCTTTAGGGTACCTCTAAAAACTGCTTTGAAAAGAGAAAATGAGATAGTTGCACCGAGAGCAAGAAAAGTCTCCGAAAGCTTGCTGGCGCAAGGTGAGGAGACTTGACGTTCACTG
>CAMOKN010000214.1 GCA_946617595.1 uncultured Clostridia bacterium | reverse complement strand
CCCAGCGGGTGCAGGGCAGAGCCCGCCGGGGACGGGGGCGGAGCCCCAGCGGGTGCAGGGCAGAGCCCGCCGGGGACGGGGGCGGAGCCCCAGCAAACAAACACGCCGCTCATACGAACGGCGTGTTTGTTTTGATTTAAGGAAGGATAACGTCATGGATAATGGCAAAAGAAATGTTTCGTGTTGATCTGCGGTCATTCCCCGCCGTCTGACGGGGAACGCCATGTTGCAGTTTGTCTGATAAACGGCAGCAAGGACGGTCTGAGCGGTCTGTGGGTCAATTATGAAAGGGAGGTACACTGTGGTATGACAGATATTGGCTTTATATATGCGCTCTCCGTCCCGCACCCGTTTATTTTGTTTTGCGGAACTTTTAGCAGACCGGCATGACGTTGGTCCGCAGAGGCTCCGCAGCGCGAGGGTTATGTATCTTATCTTATCTCCTTCTTTTCCTCTCTGTCTGTATTATATCAGAAAAATCTTACAGTTTCAACAACAAAGCGGTTACAATGTGATTACGAACAGGTTACAATTTCAGACAAAAAGGTTACAGAATGTAAAAAATAAGAAAAATAATATTGCAATTCTTATCGAGTTATGATATAATAATGTTATTATTTCAGTAAGCTTGTGCTTACAATTTTTTCGGAAAGGACACACAAAATCATGGACATCAATGCACTCTATAAACTCTGGCTCGAAAAAGCAACAAAAGATCCCGATCTCCACAAAGAACTCGAATCCGTCGAGGGAAATGCTGAGGAGATAAACGACCGTTTTTACCGCGAACTCGAATTCGGCACCGGCGGTCTGAGAGGCGTTATCGGAGCCGGAACAAACAGAATGAACTACTATACCGTATGCAAGGCAACACAGGGACTTGCTTCTTATCTTATGAAAATAAAGCCCGAAGGAGCAGCTGTTGCGGTATCCTATGACAGCAGAATAAAATCCACATACTTTGCACAGTCCGTTGCCGAAGTCCTTTCCGCAAACGGCATACGAGTTTTCCTCTACAAAGAGCTTATGCCCACACCGATGCTTTCATGGGCAGTCCGCTATTATGGCTGTGACGCAGGCGTAATGGTCACAGCTTCCCACAACCCTGCTAAGTACAACGGCTACAAGGTTTACGGACCGGACGGCTGTCAGCTCACTATCGACGCAGCAGACGCTGTTCTCGCAGAGATCAACAAGACCGATACCTTCGGCGGCATCATGTCGATCACTCTCGAAGAGGGAATAAAGAGCGGCATGATAAAGTATATCGATGACAAGTGCATAGACGATTATATGGCTGAGGTAAAGAAGCAGGCTGTTCACCCCGATGTATGCGCATCTTCCGGACTCAAAGTGGTATATACTCCCCTCAACGGCACCGGAAACAAGCCTGTGCGCCGCATACTGAAAGAGATCGGCATCAAAGAAGTGATCGTTGTTCCGGAGCAGGAGAATCCCGACGGAAACTTCACCACCTGCCCTTATCCGAACCCTGAGTTCAAAGAGGCTTTGCAGAAGGGACTTGAACTTTGCCGCAAAGAAAAGCCCGATCTGCTGCTCGCTACCGACCCCGACTGCGACCGTGTAGGTATCGCTGTCCCCGACGGTGACGATTACGCGCTGTTCACAGGAAATGAAGTAGGTGCGCTGCTTCTCGAATATATAGCAAGAGAGAGAAAAGAACTCGGTACTCTCCCTGCGGCTCCCGTTGCTGTAAAGACTATAGTTACCACAGATATCACACGCGCAATAGCCAAGAAATACGGCATCGAGCTTATCGAAGTCCTTACCGGCTTCAAGTTCATAGGTGAGCAGATAGGACTGCTTGAAAAGAAGGGTGAGACAGACCGCTATATCTTCGGATTTGAAGAGAGCTACGGTTATCTTGCCGGCGGCTATGTACGCGACAAGGACGCTGTAGTTGCATCAATGCTTATCTGCGAAATGGCGGCGTTCTACCGTGCAAAGGGCATTTCTCTCATCGAAGCGCGCAGAAAAATGTATGAGGAGTACGGCTCATACTGCAACAAGCTCGACAACTTCGCGTTCGAGGGCGAGAGCGGAATGACAAAGATGAAAGAAATAATGAACAATATGCGCACCGACTTCCCGAAGGATATCGCAGGTGCTAAGGTCATCGCAGTCGCTGACTATCAGGCAAGCGAAAAGACCGACCTCGCTACCGGAGCAAAAACAAAGATCGACCTTCCGAAGTCTAACGTTATCACCCTCTATCTTGAGGGCGGCGCTTCTCTCGTTATCCGCCCCTCCGGAACCGAGCCCAAGATCAAGATTTACTACACAACTATAGGCAAAACAAACGAAGAAGCAGCAGCTCTCCAGGCTAAATATTCAGAAGCCTTCACTAAGATCATCAAGGGCTGATATGCCGCGCTGCGGAACCTGAAAAGATACATCTCAACAAGAAAGCACAGAGTAACTCAATTACTCTGTGCTGAGACTGTCAAAGAAGTCGCTTGCGCTTGAGAACTATGAGATCAGTCAGAAGGGGCGCCTCTGTCGGTCAGCCCCTCTGCCTTCGGCACCTCCCCTGTAGGGGAGACACCCTCAACACCCCGCAAGCCCTTTAAAAAGGGCTTGATCCTAAATTAACTCCCGTTAAAACGGAACTT
>CAMOKN010000213.1 GCA_946617595.1 uncultured Clostridia bacterium | reverse complement strand
TTTCGTCAGATTGTACAGAAATGACGCAGGCTTGCTGGCGCAAGTCAAGGAATTTCTGTGCAAGATGACGGAATAATCTGCAAGCAAGCGCTGTGCGTCTATTTGTGCGGTATTGCCTTAATTGTATGATAATTAAAAGAATGCACAGAGCAGATAAGTTGCTCTGTGCATTCTTGTTTATGAAATAATTATGGCAATACCGCACAAAGCACGGCTAACGCCTTTGCACGGTATAGCCTTATTTATCTTCTTCGTCCGAAGCGATCTGAAGAGCCTCGTAATACAGCTTGTATAATTTCTGAGTGCTGTTTTCCAGAAAGTAATAATGATAGATGTATGGGATAACAAGTGCAAGAAACAGCAGAGAAAGCAGGAGAGCAGGAAGTGAATACTTTGTTACAAGCATATAGAATGAGATCACCGTCATTATCGCAAATGTCATCGTCACAATAAGATGAACCAGGCGTTCATGCTGATAAAACCCTATCCGTGTAAGCATCTGTGACAAAAATGCTTTGTCGATCCTGTCTTTTCCTTTTATCCGTATCTCTGTTTCCGAAAGATACTCTCTGATCTCTTTTTTCATTGCAGCTTACTGCCTTTCGTTTTCCGGGATCACGGTATTTTTGACACAATTATAACACCGGAAACGGAAAATGTCAATACAGGTGAAACAACGGTAAAACCGAATAGGATAAAAATATTTTGAAAAAACTATTGTAATTGGCAGATGCTTTGTGTTATAATATAAAATGAATGACTGTAAATATAAGAAGACATGGGGATAAGATAATGCAGGAACAGGTAATTTACGGCAGAAATGCAGTTACCGAAGCTCTCAGAGCCGGTAAGGCTGTCGATACCGTCTATATACAGAGAGGAGCCGGCGGACTCGGAAAACTCACGGCTCTTGCCAAAGAAAACGGAGCTGTGGTCAAAGACGCAGCGCCCGACAAGCTCGATGAACTGTCGGCAGGCGGAAAGCACGGCGGTGTAGCAGCGGTAATGTCCGCCGCTGAGTATTCCACGGTCGAAGATATTCTCAAAGTGTCAGCGGAAAAGGGAAAACCGCCATTCATCATTATTGCCGATGAGATACAGGATCCTCACAATCTGGGCGCAATAATACGTACAGCCGAAGCAGCCGGAGCAGACGGAGTAATAATCCCGAAAAGGCGCAGCGCGGCACTTACTTCTACAGTGTTCAAGACCTCTGCGGGAGCAGCGAGCTGGGTGAAGGTCGCAAGGGTGTCAAATCTTGTTGATACCATAAAACAGCTCAAAGCCGCAGGTGTGTGGGTATATGGCGCCGAAGCGGACGGCGAACCGTTCCGTGAGGCGGATATGTCCGGAGCAGCTGCGCTCGTCATTGGTTCAGAAGGTTACGGACTCGGGCGGCTGGTAAGAGAGAACTGCGACAAGATAGTTTCAATAGATATGTATGGAAATATAAATTCGCTCAACGCGTCGGTAAGCGCCGGAATACTCATGTATGAGATCGTGCGTATCAGGCGCGGAAAATAAGATGTCAGCACAGAAAGGAGGAAGCCGGAGGAATGTCTGAATTTTCATTGGACGATATTCTTGACAAATACAGTAATAAAAGTAAAAGCAGCAGTGCGGACGCTGATGATATATTGAACGATATTCTCGGGGAAGAGGCGGAGTCGAGAAGCCGACGGCATACGAACTCCTTAAATCGCGGTGAGAGCGGAAATCAGAGAGCAGATACCGAAAAAGCCGAAAAACGGCGGAAAGATCTCGAGATCAAAAAGCAGGAAGCCGACCGAAAGCGTGCGGCATTTGAAGAACAGCAAAAACAGGCAGAAGAAAAACGGCGTGCAGAACTTGCTGAAAAACAACGTATCGCCGAAGAAAAGAAGCTTGCCGAAAAAGCCGAAAAAGAGCGTCTTGCCGAGGAAAAACGGCGCGCGGAAGAGCAGCAGCGGCTTCAGCGTATAGAGGAAGAAAAGCGGCAGGCACAGCTTGAACGAGAAGCCGAACAGCGGAAACGTGACGAAGAAGAGCGGAAAAGAAAAGAAGCCGCCGAAAAAGAAAAAAATGAACTCGCTGAGAAAGAACGTCTCGAAAAAGAAATCCGGATTCGTGAGAACAATGATGAGATCAAGCGGGTTATCGAAGAAAAAGACCGCCGTGAGCGCATACGAAAGCGAAAGCTTGATGTTGCCGAAAAACAGCGTGAGCGTGAAGAAGCCGAACGGATAAAAGCCGAGGACGAAGAACGTGCCGCGGCGGAAGAAGCACAGCGTCAGAGAATGGCTGAGCAGGAGGAACAGCGCCAGAAGCAGGCGAATGCCGAATCAGAGTGGCTGTATGCCACAAAGAGCGTGATGCTCCAGGACGTTCCGATAGAGATGCCGTCGGCGCCGGAAGAACAGGAGATGCCTGCGGATGAGCCTGTCTCATCTACTGCCGAACAGCACCAGCTTGAAAAGGTGCTCAGACAGCAGAAGATCGAGATAGATGCGCAGAAGCTGCTTATAAAAGAGACTGAGCTTGAGGATCCCGATGACTTCCTCAATGCTATGAATCCTTACGAATTCGGCAAAAAGGCGGGTTACACCCAGCAGATCGAAACGATCCCCTCTCAGCAGCTTTCGGGCGATACACGTAAGGTGGATCCCGAAGAACTGAGAGAACTCTCGGTACAGACAAATGAAGATGACCGGTCGGTAACAAGCATTATAGACGGCGCAACACGCGTTATGCCCGATCTTGCCGACGGCGGCGGAGGAACGGAAGAACCCGATACCGAAGAGATAAAGGAGTTTATTCCGAAGTCCCATGACACCAAAGAGGTAAGAAAGCATACCGAGGAAGAAGAAAGGCTCATTCGTTCGATAAACGATACTATGGAGCAGAAACGGCTCTCCGATATCCGTGACACGAACCCGATGTCTGAATATAACACCGGACCGTTTGACAAGATAGTTCTGCCGACACGAACGGCGAAGTTTGAATCCGAGGGGAATAAGGTGCTGCGGACAGGCGAGATACCTATGAGCGATCCCGCAATTGCGGAACAGAAGCTCAAAGAGCTTGCTTCTAAACGAAAGCGCCGGATATCGAACTTCGTGCTTGAGGATATCTCAGACGATGAATTTGATTATGAGGACGACACGGAAGAGATACCCGCAGAGGAAGAAGCGGCAGGTATATGGACGGATCTTGTCGAAACACACAAGAGCCTGCGGCTGAGGTCGGTGCTGCTGTTCATAGTTACGGCACTGCTGGTAGGAGCAAATATATTGCAGCAGGTACTTATCAGGCAGAGAGTCGGGCTGTTCGGAAATGAGCTCGGATTCCTCGGAAATGACGGAATAGTGTTTGCGAACCTTATATGCGGAGTAGTCGGAATGGCACTGTGCTCGTCGGTGATAACGAGCGGACTTGGAAAGATTTTCCGCGGACGCGCAGACTGCGACAGCATCTGTGCCGCAAGCTGTGTACTGTCCCTTGCGGCGGCGGTATTGCAGCTTGTAGATACTAACGATATGCAGCAGAGCAGAGCATTCATATATATTCCGGTCGCTCTGATCGGACTGATGTTCAACTCGGTCGGAAAGCTTAGCATGATAAAGCGCGCAAAGAAGAACTACCGCTTCATGACAGCCGAGGGCAGCAAATATTATGCCGAAGTGATAGACGGGCAGAGCGAGGCTTCTGCGTTCACAAAGGGAGTTGTGTCCGAGCTTCCGTATCTTGTGACTATGCGCAAGACCGAGCTGCTGACTGAATTTCTCAAAAAGAGCTACTGCGAGGACATGGCGGACAGAGTATCGCACAAGCTCGTTCCGGTATCCCTTATAGCTGCACTGGTCATGGGGGTCGCGGTATATTTCATACCTACCGGGCATGAAGTGAACGGGGTAGCGGTGTTTGACCGCAACATCTACTGGTCTGTATCGGTCGCTGTGGCTGTACTGTGTGCAATGTCACCGTTCTCGATGATGTTCGTGGTCAACAATCCGTTCCGCAGAGCGTCGAAACAGCTGATAAAGAACGGCTGCGCGCTGCTTGGCTATACGTCGGCAGAGGAATTCGGCGAAGCGAACTCCGTACTTGCGGACGCATCTACGCTGTTCCCGAAATCGGCAGTCGAATGTACCAACATCAAGCCCTGCAAGCTTCAGAATTCTCTTAACAACGTATCGCTGGATATGGCGATAATACTTGCCGCATCTCTTGCAATAAAGAGCGGATCGGTGCTCTCCGGACTGTTCTTTGACATGATAGGCGGAAACAAAGAAATGATCGCAAATATCGACGGCTGTGTCTATGAGGACAATCTCGGCGTAATGGGCTGGTACGGCAACAAGCGTATCATTATGGGAAGCCGTGAACACATGAAGCAGCACAGCATAAAGATACCCGAAATGAGCGCGCTTGCCAAGTATTCGAGAAATGGCTCGGACTGTGTGTATCTTGCTGTGGGCGGAGAGCTTGCGGTGATATTCTTCATCAGGCTTACGGCAAATCCCGTTGTACGCGCAAGCATAAAGGAACTCACGTCGAAGGGAGTTTCGGTAGTTCTCAAAACCACGGATTCTCTGATAACTGTCGGCAAGATAGCAGATCTGTTCGATGTGGATCCCGAAAAGATAAAGATAATCGGCGCGAGCCTGCACGATCTGTATAATGAATGCACCAGATACACAGCTGAAGGCAGCGGTGCGATGTCGTGCTCCGGAAGCTTCGTTTCGCTTGCAAACGGGATAACCTCGTCAAAGAAGCTCCTTAAAGATGTGGGAATATCACGCACGGTAATGCTTGCCGGAGTAATAATAGGTGTCCTGCTGATGATATTCATGGCATTTTCGGCGAACACTATCCCGTTCATGCCGGAGATCATCGCCGCATGGCATATAGCATGGCTTCTGATAATGCTGTTTTTCCAGATGTTCAGACGGTACTGAGCGGTAATCAGATAGTACGATCAAACACAGAGTGATCTGTTGATTACTCTGTGTTTTTCTTTTGTGGGTACCTCTAAAAACCGCTTTGAAAAGAGAAAATGAGATAGCCGCGTCGAATACAAGGAAAGCCGACGAAGCCGGGCTGGTCTGTCGGTCAGCCCCTCTGTCTCGCAAGCTCGACACCTCCCCGCTACCGGGGA
>CAMOKN010000212.1 GCA_946617595.1 uncultured Clostridia bacterium | reverse complement strand
AAGCTGCATTCCCAACTTGAAACCCTTCGCGAACTCGTTATACAGCTGCATACTGCAAATATCTATGCTCTTTTCGGAAACTCTGTCAACAAGACCTTTCGCGTGCGGAAAGAGACTTACGATCTCATCTTTATCCCTTACCATTTCATTCGTTTTCTCTTTGATAGCCGCCCATAGCGGACCTGGCTCACCGGCTGTATCAAGCCTTCCGTAATAGAATTTTCTCAATGCGTCGGCATCATTATTATCAAAGTGACCATTAATACTGTCATCGACAGCGACCAGCTTATGTACAGTTCCGTCATTTGCAGCTTTGACAGCCTGTTCCCAGGTACTTATCTCAGTAAGCACCGGCGCGTATGTCGAAAGCTCCTTATCATTGGGATAATGTACAGCGAGATATACCGCCAGAGCGTTATACTCTTCCTGGAACCTGTCCGTATATGCACAAGGGTTAGGGTATCCGATAATGATACCTGACCTTATTCGCATCGCTTTCTTTATTATTTCAGCAGATATTACTGTTGTTTCACTCATAATCTCGGCTCCTTTCGTTGAAATCGGTACGGGGGCTATTGTCCCCGTACCGTGTATTGCTATCAGGTCATCAGATCGTCAGCTCGCAAGCAGTTCTTCCTCTTCTTCATCCTCGTCACTGCCTCCAAACGGGAATCCGTCCATCTCCTGGACTTCATCCTCGTACTCATCATCTACATCATCGCCATCATCATCTGAATCGGTGGTGTCTGTTTCAGTGAGCGCCGCTGCTTCCGCATATAACGGGTGAGTTCCGTTGCGAAGCGCTGTTTCATCATCGGAAGGAGTGTATCCGAGAGCAACAAGTGTGTCGTAGAGTATTTCAAGGTCTTTATTCATGCTGAATGACAGCTGGTAACCCCTGTAATTCTCCTTTTCCGAATCGCGGAGATTGCAGTAAACTAAGAACAGCAGAGATTTCTCAGGCGAATTGCCGACGAGTTCACTAACTGTTTCACGGTCAATACTGCCTCCTTCAGCCTTGTCAATGCCAAGAAGTTCATAATAAAGCGAGCGATCAAAGCTGCAATAACGGAAATGTGAATAATCCAGAAGGAGCGTCAAAGTCTTCAAGTTCTTCTTTATCACCGTCGGAGTGCAATTGGCAACAAAATCCTTGCGGCACTGAAACGCGGCTGTTTCAAGTTCAAGGAACTTGTTAGCCAGTTCTTCCATTTTAGCCTTTTTGGCTTCCTCTGCAGCCTTCTTGGCTTTCTCAGATACAGTAGGCTCCGGAAGGTCGTTGAACAGGAATGTGTCGCCGTTATTGTCGAATACACAGTAATATATCTGTTCACCATCAGGGTACCCATGTTTCTTGACGAACTCGCTTATCGCTTCTTCGGTGAGTTCCTCTACAATAAGCTCATTCTTGTTGAGCGTGGTCGGCTTTCCGTATTCGTATCTATCGCATTTCTTGGGCTTAAACCCCATTTTACGCAGCAAAGGCTTTATCATAGCTTTCTTTTTCTTTGCTTCCTGCTTGTTAAGTACAGTACGGAGCCTGTAGATGAAGTTGTCGGTACCGATCACATCAAGCAGATTGTTTCTCTCGTCAATATCATCGACCTCATTGAGCTTGTTAAGGTCGGTAAACGACACCTGCCTTGTTGTTGTGGCTTTTTTCAGCTTTTCCTGATCCAGACGGGTGTACTTGACGCGATTGCTTACAGTCGAACGGCTAAATCCGGTTCTTCTCGATACTTCCTCAACAGAGCCTACATTTTCAAGCATAAGCTGGAAGCCCTGCGCCTGCTCGATTATATTCAGGTTCTTGCGGTGGACATTCTCGTTCATCATCGCCTCTATCTGCTCCTCCGGGGTAAGATCAACGATCACACAAGGAAGTTCTGTCAGACCCGCGATCTCTGCGGCAGCGCGTCTGCGGTGTCCGGCTATGATACGGTATCTCATTTCGCCGCTGACCTCATCAGGCCACTCTACAACTACAAGGTTCTGGAGGATCTTTCTGGTCTGCTTGATATTATCGGCAAGTTCAGTGAGATCTCCGAGTTCCTTTCGTGGGTTGTCGGGATGCGGATACAGCTTCTCAATGGGAAGATATACAAGTTCGTCCTTAGCGGGTCCGGCCATTTCGGGTGTTGTTTCTGCAAAAGCCTCGTTTTCATCCATAATAGTTGTGTCAGTGAAATCCATAATATTTACTCCTTTCAGAATTCCCACAGTACCTTTTCGGTACTGAACCATAATAATAGCAATACAATAACTCCATTCGTCAATATATTGCTGTACACATATTATGATAATGGAAAAGTTCAGATAAGGAGCTCTTTGAAATATATATGGATAGCATTAGCAAATCAGCAGACTATTCTCATTCCGGAGTCTTAATATACTTGACATACATCATGTATATTTGTTTGCTGATTCATTCAAAAAATCAAAAAGTGCGCAGCTTTAGAGCCGCGCACGAAAAATGCTAAACTCCAAATTGCTGCGACACAATTATTTCAACGATACACCAAAGCATACGGAAATAGAGCCAGCATTTTTACCGAAATAAAAACACTCGCTTTAGTGTATCTCAAAAATATAAAAATTGAAATAATAATGTCGCAAAATAATTATACCACAAGAATTATTATCTTGCAAGGTGTTTTTCAAAAATAATGTCCATTTCCATACGAAAAGAGCGAATCAATTGATCCGCTCTTTCTTGTTTTAATGCTATTATGTTGTAAACTTTTTAATTCTTATCAACTTTCCATTCTGTCAGTATTCTCTTATTCGAATCAAAAGCTGCACCGATCTTGAACAATTTCCATGAATCGGCTGCAAACGGTAAAGAATAACACTTATCCTTGATCTGTTTCAAAGCCTCATCGGCCGACGCATCTCTTTTGAATTCAAAGAGGTACACATATCGGGCTGTTTCCACTTTACAGTCTATACGACCTGAAAAGGTATGGATCTCACACTCGGCTAAATGCCCCAACAGCGTGAAAACCAGATAGATGACCGTCTGAAAATAGTGTTCAAAGGGATTGTCTTCCCTTGTGTACGGTATGCTTGCGAATAATGCTGCGAAGTAATCATGAATCCTGTCCAGATCCCCATTCTCGACAAACCGCTTCAAGGAGAAAATATCCTTTCCGGAACCAGCTCCACAGTCTGATACATATTCCGGCATCATACTTTCAAGAAAACCATACTTCACTTCCCTATTCGGATAGGCAAGGGTATATTCTCTGCTCTTGCGGTCATAACCCGCAATTGTCAGATAACCAGTCTGATAGAGAAGCGGGATCAGCGAAAGGTCATCCCCGCTGTAGTCTTTCAGCATACTTTCACTTGCATACAAAGACCTATTATCGAGTTTGCGGATGTCAAAATTACTTTGTTTCAATTTCTTCACAAGGAAAGCCGGTGTACCTGTTTCAAACCAATAAGCTCCGAAATCCTTTTCAAAAAACGATTTAAGAAGGCTGAACGGGTTGTATACACTCACTCCATTCGGATTGAATCGATAGCCATCATACTGTTCCTTTAATACAATAAGACAGTCGTTTTCCGACATTTCCTGATTCTGAGCAAGTTCTTTGATCTCGGTTTTGAAGTATTTCCTCAATTCTTCATCTGTGATACCGCATATTCCGGAATAATCAGCATTAAGCGAAATGTCATTAAGCTGGTTAAGATCGCTGAATATACTAACCTTATGGAATTTCGTAACACCTGTGATAAAAACAAATCGGATATATTCATCAAAGCTCTTCAAGGTGCTGAAAAAGGCTCTGAATACTTCTTTATTATGTTCCTGTATTCCGATATCGTCAGCGACATCAAGAAACGGCTTATCATACTCGTCAACAAGAACGACACAACCGAGATTTTTCTTTTGGCTTGCTGTTATAAGCAGATTACGAAATCTTTCACCAAGAGAACCGACAGCAACGACATCATATTCTTTTTCCCATCGTCTTAACTGCTCATCAAGTATATCCTCAAGTCCGTTCTCATTTCTGTAATTCTGTCCGTTGAAATCGAAGCAGAACACCGGATACTCTTTCCAAGCATTCTCTCTGTCAGCCTCAAGCCCGGATATTGCAAGGTCTTTAAAAAACTCTTGTTTGCCTTCCCAGTAGGCTTTAAGTGTGGATATAAAGAGACTTTTTCCAAAACGACGCGGTCTGCTTAGAAAAAACTGCTTACCTGATTGCACCAATTTATTTATATACTCAGTTTTATCAACATAAAGATAGCCATCCCTTCTTAGCCCGACAAAGCCTTGTACTCCTATAGGCATTTTGGGTCCCATACAATCGATCCTCCTTCCGGAATAATCATATTAGTAATTAATTATACCACGTTTTTGCAGCTAAATCAATACTTTTTTTGAAACTTCCGGTCGTTACACAGCCACTCAGCACGCCTCCCTTACCGAATACGGGCAATCCATACTGCCGCATCCGCCGTTCAGATAGCACGGCACCTGCTCATTTTCATCTGTAAACTGCGGAATACAGGTCTCAAACTGCATATTCGTCTGCAAATAACCGGATATCATGTTCTTCAGTTCATCTATATGACAGTCTATCCAGTCAAGCTGCGACCTTTTGAGCGGAGCGTTTGCCTCCAACGGCATCATCGAGCGTATCAGCTGATACATATAGAAGTCGATATTCCGCTGTCTTTCCTTTGAATACTCATAGAAATCTTTCATGATCCATTCCTCCCGATCGTTATTTCAGTCTTTTCAGATAATCTCCAAGCGTATTGTCGCTCTCAAACACAAGCTCATCCGCATTACATTCCCCTGTGAGCAGCTTTTCCGCATCTCTGGCAGCCGAACACATATGACAACCGTTCTTTTCACACTTCTGACAATCAGTTTCCGTTACATAATCGGTATCCGCGGTGCAGCATTTGAAGCGGTATTCGCTGTTTTCAGCCTGTTCTATCTTCCCTGAGCAGTAAGCGGTCAATGCCTCATAGACGATATGATCCGGGCATTGATGCTCACAATCCTCACATTTTGGGAGCTGTGATACCGATAAGTTGCAGTCGACAGGCACGAAGCAGTCATTACGGTCGTAGTCATCTACATAATGCCCGTATTCAGGAGAACTCGGATTCCCGCATAGACGGTCACACTTGTTCTTTATCATAAAGAACCTGCAATCTATGCACTGCGGAGGCTCGTCCAGGTCATCCCATTCATCCTGCCATTCGCGTTCGCACGGATAGATCATACCTTCGAAGCCCCTTTCGGACTCCCAGATGTCAAATGACTGCTCCGGATCACCCAGGAGCAGGCTTACATTCTCTTTACTGTAATTTACAGCCGCTATAAAAGCGTCTTTAAGCGTAAATCCGTGGTCAGCGAGCCATTTCAGCTTGAATACCTCATACTCATTCATCTTCCTCCTCCTTGGCTCTTTGGGCATCGTATCTCATACTGCTCAGTGCGCTCTTTATCGCTTCGGTATTGCTGCTTGTGTAGCATTCGTCGTGATCAAGATACCATTTGAGCTCTTCAAACAGGGCTTTCTTCTTGTCTTCGGCATCCGACTCGTACCAGTCGAGAGTATCTTCTTCCTCTTCAAGGATATTCACAAAGTCCTGGAAGAGAAAATCCTCGTCTTTGGCATAATAGAGGTCAGACGCGATATGCGGCAGATCTCCGTCGGATACACAGTTCCACAGCTTCATAGCCGCAGTAAGGAGCTGATCCACCTTCTCCTTGCAGCATTCTTTTACCGTGTCTTCCATACATTTCACGCACTCGTCAAGTGCTTTTACCATGATTTCGCTCATATCCGCCCTTCGTTATATAGAATACCCGACATAATTGTCGATTTTCGCCTTAAGAATATGGCGCTGTTTACGGCTCATCTCATAATAATGAGGGAAAAGCTCCTCGGCGGCATCATACCACCGGCTTACGCCGTACTCATAGTCCTTTATCCTTTCGGCGGATATTGCCTTGTCACTCGAAAACATCTTTTTTGAAAAAAACATAGTCATTCCTCCTTAAGCAACACAAACAAGCCATTCGGCCAGCAGTTCTTCAGCGTTATCAATGTCGCTGTCCTCAACGATCTTCTTTACAGTTGACATATCGGTATATTCCTTGTCCATAAAGTTCCACAGTGTTTTGCCGGTCTGTTCCGCGCCTGTCAGGGAGTATATGGCGCAGGCATTACGCATTCTCCTTATTTCGGCATCCTCCTCGATCTTCTCACCCTCAATGTCATACAGGGCGTTCTCGTTAGAGATGTCGTCGAGCCGCCTTATAATGTCGGAAAGCTCAAAAGCGAGCTTTCCGTCTTCGCTGGTCCCGTCAAGAGCATACAGGAAGTCTATAAGTCCGGCATAACCTTCACAGCTGACGGATTCCTCGTACTTAAAGCTGCTGTTGTAGTAGATCTCCAGCAGCTTTGACAGATCGTTGACATCTGTATCGCCGTGCGTAAGCAGCCTGATCTGATAACCTCCGACGAAGTTATCCGGCTTCGACTCAAGTTTGTCATAAGCGGTCTTTATCATATCAGCCGCGTCAGACTCTGTGAGCTTACAAACCTGCTCGATAAGCCAATGTCCATAGTTCATAGTTCGTTTCCTCCTTGTTTTGCATAATAGCATCATACTCCGTTCGTCAGAATATCCGCTGACCCTATTATGATAGCGGAAACAGATTTATAGAGAAATATATCTCACCGGTTATAAAAAACGAAAGTCCCCTTGTACAAAACAAGAGGACTTTCCGCATTTCGCAGGAACAATAATGGAGATCGAATGTCTTTAGTTGCCTAACTGCCGGGCAAACGCATCTGATCTGATGTTGAACAACTCCCATACAATATCGTCCAGTACATTGTAGTCATTAGGAAGGCTGTAGGCGTAGCAATCAACGCCGAGCTTGCTTTCGGTGAACTTCACCTTGTCTTTGGCGTCGTCCCGGCGTTCCAGTTCGCGAATGGTCGTCGGTTCATGCTCGATAAGATCCTGAAGGTGTACTCTTTTTCCGAGTGTTTTGAAGAAAGCTCTGGCGTGCTTACGCTGCTCACGACTCTCGTTATCCCTCGCATTTCCTTTAGCTATAACAGCCAATGTCCGGATCGTTTCCTTAATAATGTTCTTTTCGTGTGTACTCATTTTGTTCTTCTCCTTTTCACATATGTAGGGATTGTACTGCTCACGGCAGCTCGTTCACAGACATAGTAAAAGACGAACTAAGAGTCCACTAAGCGAAATGCTTGTAAACTCCGTTCGTCTCATATCAGTCCATACATATTATGATAGCAAGATGAGTACGATAAAGATGTGGATATATATAAGCAGGAGCTTTTCAGCCCCGGCTTCTCGTTGATCATATACAGACATACCAGTCTCCCAATAGTTTTCCAACAGCTCCGTTCTTCAGAAGTATTGTATTACTATTATGAGAGCAGATGGGTCAAGAAAAGGAGAAAAAATTAAGAGCAAGGATATTGACCCTGCTCTTACTCTACAGCTCCATATTTATCTTTAAGTGCAGCTTCGCGCTCTTTGTCAAAGTCGGTTATGTTATACTTAACGCCTTCCTGTCTTAATTGCTGAAGCTCGGTATATGCTTTTGATTTATTGGTACCGTCGCCCGACAGTATCGGTTGATCTCTGTCGAAATCTGCTTCGGAAGAAGCCGCACCGAGGCTTGAACGTACTGTCTGCCACGGGTCAATTCCTGTCAGTCGGTCGGAAATGAATTCTTCATACGCATCAAGAACGAACCTGACAGCCTTTTTGCTGATCGGTGCATTCGGCGCCATCATATCAAAAGCGTGGAAACAGCCATCCGCTTTCATAAGTTT
>CAMOKN010000211.1 GCA_946617595.1 uncultured Clostridia bacterium | reverse complement strand
GACGACCCGGCGAGGGGCGGCGCTCTTTGGTTACTTTCTCTCGACGGGGAGAGAAAGTAACGCGCCACGCAGGAAGAGATGCTGAAAGTTGAGCTGAACTGTTTGCGGGCGAAAAGAACAAATTTCTATAAAACAGTGTTGCAAAAAAATATGTTAGAAGAAAAAATAGATATTACCGTTTACTGCTGCTTTATTCTTAGCAGCTTCGGCAGCTTGTCGGAAAACTCCCTCGGTCAGATCGTGCTTTCCGCCGCGCCGTCAGAATACTTCGAGCTGATGACAAATATCTCATTCATGCTCGAAAAGAATATTATTAAGGAAGAAAAGGATACAAGAACAGGCGAAACTGTCTATTCCCTGCTCGAAGAGGGAAAACGCATAGCCGACGATATGTCCTCACTGCTTTCCGTAAATCTCAAAGAAAAGACCCTGCGCGAAGGAACCGAGATACTCACAAAAAATGACCGCGAACGCTCGGTGAAATGCGATGTGTCTTACGACAGCCGCCGCGACAGATACGACCTTAATGTAAAATTTATAAATGAACTCAACGGGGATACTATCCTCGAAATGAAACTGTACGCGCCCGATGAAAAAAAAGCACGCGAAATGCAGGAAAGATTCCTCAGAAATCCTTCTGTCATAATAATGCGTACATTGAATATGTTTCTGAAAGATGATTACTTCTTTTTTGATAAACTTGATTCGGAGGAAAAAATATGAATATCTTCAAAAGAAAAACCACCGCTTCACTGCTTGCGGCAGTAATGCTCGTGTCGGCACTCTCAGCCTGCTCAGGAAACGGTAACTCAAACGATCAGACAAATTCACAGAGCGCCGCTCCCACGACCGATCAGTCAACATCAGCCGATAACGGAAATTCAGCGAACGTACAGGATACCGCCGGTCAGAACAGTACCGCACTTTCAAATCCGGTAGCAATGACCGAGGACGGCGATGTCGATATGGAAGTCGCCCTGAAATACGAAACTGATTTCGATGCGCTCAAAGCTAAACTCGATGCAAAAAAAGTAAGCGACGATCACCCCGTATCAGAAAATTCAAATCCCGAAACCGTTGCACTTTATCAGTACCTAAGAAGCATCTACGGAAAACAGGTGCTGTCCGCTCAGCAGCTCGGAGGTTCAGCAGATAAAGAATCTATCGCTTATTATTACTACACCGGAGAACTCCCCGCGATCAAAGGTTTTGACTTCATCTTCAAGACCACTCCCGCAGGCGACGGCGCAGACTGGACTCAGATGGCGATAGACTGGCATACAAAATCCAACGGGATCGTTTATTTCTGCTGGCACTGGAATGTTCCGTGCGACATAAATGACCCCGACAACCAGCTCGAAGCTTTCTATACCGAGGGCGCAGGTAATCCCTACACCACATTCAGCCTCGAAAATGCCGTAACTCCCGGTACAAAGGAATATGAGGTCGCAATTCACGATATCGACCTTATCGCGCATGAGCTTCAAAGACTCGAAGCGGCGGGAGTTCCCGTACTGTGGAGACCGCTGCATGAGGGAAGCGGCGCATGGTTCTGGTGGGGTATGAAGGATAAGGAAACTGTCGAGAAAGAGCTTTATCAGAAGCTCTGGTATATGATCTACGACCGCCTTGAAAATTATCACAAGCTCACAAACCTGATATGGGTGTGGAACGGTCAGAGCAAGCACCTTGTTGTACACGAAAATTCTTATGATATTTCGGGCATCGACGTTTATCCGCAGAGCGAAGATCATTCGGTGCAGGCAAAAAGCTATGAGAACCTGAAAAAATATACCGCAGACGGAAAAATGCTTGCACTTTCGGAGTGCGGATATATCCCCGACCCCGACGAGCTTGCACAGAATCTCGGTACCGTGAACTGGCTGTTCTATATGCCGTGGAACGGTGAATTTATCTACAAGGGTTCAACGCTTCTCGGAATACCTGTGCTGAACGAGGAGAAGATGTCGGAGGATTTCTTTAAAAAGGTGATGAGCTCGGATACGGTAATAACGCTGTCTGAGCTTCCGGACTTTGAGGGAACAACGCGCGAGCTTCCCGAAACGATACAGTTTGAGATGTTCAATATGCAGCAGCAGCGTGAAAAAGATAATGCAAACAACTGATCGGAGAAAAATATAAAATATGGAAATTAAACTGAAATGTGCGGAAAATTCGGCAATGATCCTTGACAAGGGCGCTGAGCTGCGCTCGCTCGATATCGGCGGCAAGGAGCTTATGTGGTGCGCCGACCCGACATACTGGGGTAAATCCTCTCCCCTGCTCTTCCCGATGATCGGAAATCTCCGCGGCGGAAAGACAATGATAAACGGAAAGGAATACTCAATAACAAAGCACGGATTTGCACGTGACAATGTGTTTGAGGCAGAACAGATATCCGATAGTGAAGCGGTATTCAAATTCCGCTCGAATGAGGAAACAAAGAAGTGCTTCCCGTTCGATTTTGAGCTTAAACTCACTTACAGGCTGAACGAAAACGGACTGACGATCGTATATTATGTCACAAACACCGGAACCGCAGCAATGCCCTACTGCATCGGCGCTCACCCGGCGTTTGCCTGCCCGAATGAGGACGGCGCACAGTTCTCTGACTATGAGCTCATTTTTGAGACACCCGAGACTGTCCGCAGCCCGATAATGGATCTTGTCACAAGAATGTGGCAGGACACAAACCGCATCGAACGCCTTAACAACAGCAGCCGTTTTGCCCTTGAATACAGCCTTTTCGACAACGACTGCGTTTATTTCGATACGATCAGATCAAAGTCCGTAAAGCTCGTATCAAAAAGGAGCGGTTCAGGCGTAATGCTGAGCTGGCAAGGCTTCGACACCCTCGGAGTCTGGACTCCCGATCACAAAAACGCCCCATTCGTATGCATCGAGCCGTGGTGCGGCTGTGATGATTATGATTCCGAAAACAGCATCTTCGATCAGAAGCGCGGTATCCAGTCCGCCGCCCCGGGTCAGACTAAAGAATACTCGATAGAGATCAGCCGCTGCAATTGAGAGTTCGCAGATGCCGCTGCGCTTGAGAGTTTGCAGACGAAATGAGCTTGACATCAAGGAATGTGTCCGTTGTGTAAATGCACCGCAGGCGTATTTACACAAAATTCTGTTTTCCATAAAATCAAATTATTTCCTGTTATATTGAGAAAGCAGCGTGACATAATACTGTTGCGGGACAAAAAGGTCCTCGCAGAATTGAATATAAAATTACGGGAAATCGGTGCCTGCTGCATTTACATCTGCGGGAGCTGTGCCGTCTCCCGCAATTAACATTGGAGGAAAACAAAATGGCAAGCAACAGAAAAAACACTAACTTAAACAATATCAAGATGCAGGCTGCCAACGAAGTAGGCGTGCCGCTCAAGGATAACGGCTACAACGGTGATCTTACTTCAAGACAGGCAGGCTCTGTAGGCGGTCAGATGGTCAAGAAAATGATTGAAAGCTATCAGAACTCTGCTAAGTAACCGAAGCTTCTGAAAAAGAAGTACCTCTCTGATCTCAGGGAGGTACTTTTTTGTCATTTTTTCTCCACTTCCCTGTCGCCCCAGCGTGTGCGGAAGAAACGTTCGCGGTATTCACCGGGCGTGATCTTTGTGAAGCTTTTGAAAACATAGATAAAGTGGCTTTCTGTGCCGAATCCGAGGTACTGCGAGATATCGGAGCATGGGTGATCGGAAAATTTCAGCAGATTTTCGGCAGCCTCAACTTTTTTTCCGAGAATATACTGTTTGACAGTCGAACCGGTTTCCTTGTGAAAAAGCTTTGAAAGATACGGCGCGCTGAGTCCTGTGATATCGGCGAGATCATCAAGCGTGATCTTTGAATGGAGGTTGTCATAGATATAGTCGATGCAGGTAATTACCGGACGTGAGAACACGCGCTTTTTATGCAGCTGATCCATTCGATGCACATAAGTATCTACTACTTCACGATGTATCGTATCTATCTCTTTTTCCGAGGTGCATTTATCGACGCGCTGAATGTACAGGTCACTGAGATTATAGGCTTCTTCCATAGGAAGACCGCCCTCGATGCAGTAACGAGTGATAAATGCAATGGTAATTACAAGGTGGTATCTGAGATTTCTTACGGGATCATCGCTGAGTTTTCCGAGTCCCTCACTGTTGAGCGGCTTGAACAAACGTTGAGTTTCTTCAACATTACCCATTTTCACGCTCTGATAAAACTCCATTTCGCGGTCATACGACAAATGAGTTATCATGTATTCGCGGTTCCGGAATTCCATTTCCGACAGCATCTTATTCATATCTTGGTCAGACATATACATACCACCTTTATATGAAGGAACTATTCAAGTTCAGTTTTAACGGGATCCGCCTTTGCTCCTTTCGGCGTTCCGAAAGGAGCGGGGTCGGGGTCGCTGCATGATGCAGCGACCCCGTCTGAAAGAGAGCTGCAAGTTCTTGTTCTATTATAGCATATATTTTGGGATTTTGCAACAATATTTTGCAATCAAAGTTAAAATTGCGATATAAAATGAAATACCTGTATGTTATAATTAACGCAGAAAGGCAGAAATGCCATATTCGGCGCAAATGTCACAGAAAGGAACGAATACTATGATGAAGAAAAGAATTTTATCAGCAGCTCTCGCAGCAGTATGCATCTTATCCGCAGGTGCCTGCGCAGGAAGCGCAAAGACAGACAGCAGCAGCGGTACAAGAGAAGCAGCAGCCACCACAACTTCTGAGACTACCGGAACAACTACTCCCCCGGCTACCCTGAAAGAAGAAGATAAAGAAGCGATCAAGGAGATAGGCGACGACCTTCCTGTTCTCGAAAACAAGACCGTAAAGCTCCTTGCTAACTTCGACCTCAACCCTATGGCAGGAAAGCCCAAGAGCGTTGCACTCGAACTCTTTGAGACAAAGTGCGGCGGCAGGATCGAGACTGAGATATGCCCGTGGGATAACCGCTACGATATCCTTGCGACACGTATAGTTGCGGACGATGCTCCCGATATGTTCAGTGCGGAGGATCTCGATATCGTGCCCGGTGCCGTTATCTCCGGAAAGTTCATGTCCATGGATCCGTACATAGACTATGACTCTGACCTGTGGGCTCCCACTAAGAAACTCAACGATCAGTTTGCAATAAACGGAAAGCATTACCTCGGTCTTACTTCTACAGATGTCGGCGTTGTAGTTATCTATAACAAGAAGACTATTGCAGAAAACGGACTAAAAGATCCCGTTGAGCTTCTCGAAGAAGATAACTGGACATGGGACACTTTCTATGAAATGATGACAAGCTTCAGCAATGCAGCAGAAGACAAATACTGCATCGACGGCTGGGAATTTGAAAACGCTTTCGCAGTTACCTCCGGTGTGCCCTATGTCGATTTCAAGGACGGCAGACTTGTAAACAACCTCGAACACGAAATGATCTACGCGGTACAGGAATATATGCTCAACCTCAAACGAAACGATCTTCCTGCTCCTAAAGATAAGCGCAGCTGGACAGTATATCCCGAAATGGTAGGTTCAGGAAAGACCCTCTTCTATCCGCAGGGAATATATGTTCTCTATGAACCCACAAATGTTACCGCATTCGGTGATATGGAAGATATAATGTTCGTTCCGATGCCGCGCTGCCCGAAGGCTGATGAATATTACCTCCCCGCAGTAGTAAAGGGATTCGCTATCCCGGCAGGCGCAAAGAACCCCGAAGGTACAGCAGCTTATCTCGACTGTGTAATGACTTGCAGAGACAATGAAAAGGTCAAAGAGATAGAACATGACCAGATATTCAATGATTATGGCTGGACTCAGGAAATGTATGATATGTTCCTCAAAACAAGAGAGCTTACCGATGCTCACCCCGTTTTCGAGTATTATAAAGCTGTAAACGACGACGTTTATGACTGCGTGCTCAACCCCTCCAAAGAATCCTATAACCAGGCTGTTCCGTGGTCTCAGACCGTCGGCGAGATCAAGTATGAGCTACAGACCTACCTCGATGAAGCTAACGAAAAACTCGCTGCCCTCGAAGGCTGAGATCAGTCGCTCCGCTTTAGATGCGGGGGAGGAAGATATTCCGCAGAAGCAATTAATTATGCTTGTTTCCTATTAATGGTATTTGTTCCCGGAAAAGCCGCGGTGTGGCACTAACACTGCGGCTTTTCCATTTGTTTCAGTCTTTCACGCATATTTTATAAGAAGGGGCGCAGCCCCGCATAAAGGGGCGCAGCCCCGCATAAAGGGGCGCAGCCCCGCAAAGAGGGGCGCAGCCCCGCAAAGAGGGGCGCAGCCCCGCAAAGAGGGGCGCAGCCCCGCATAAAGGGGCGCAGGGGGCGCAGCCCCTGCAAAAGAATATCCCCCCTCCCCTCGGGGAGGGGGTCAGGGGGTGGGGCAAACATCATTATAAAATCATTGAAGCTGCTTTCGGCAGCTCCCCGATATCCATGATCTGAGCATCAAAACGCTCAGGCTTTCCGAAGCCGTAACCGGCATGGATAAACGGAATACCGGCTGTCTGCGCCGCTTCAAGATCAAGCTGTGTATCTCCGACATACAGGTATTTTTCTATATTATTGCGCTGAGCAACAAGCTTTATGTTCTCACCTTTGCTGAGTCCGGTACGCGAACACTCGTGATCGTCGAAAAGCTCACCGAATCCGCACTGCTGCAAAAACAGCTCGATATAACCTGCCTGACAATTGCTGATAATTGCAAGAAAATAGTTCTTGTGCAGCTCCTGCATTATCTCCCGTTCATTCGGGAAAATGAACGAAGTGTGAGTTTCAAGATATTTATTCTCATAATCGCTGCAAAGCTTCATAAGCCGCAAACGCTCTTCAACAGGCTTATCCGGAAACATCAGATCTGCTATCTTGTCAAGAGTCTTTCCCATATAACTGCGCATCTGTTCCTGAGTGTAAGTACGGTCGATGTCGGTCTGCTCGGCAAGACAGCGGTTCCACGCTTCTATGACTGTGGCTGATGAATCCCACAGCGTTCCGTCAAGATCAAACAGTATTCCCTTTTTCATAACGATCCCCTTTCGGTGCTTCTTTGGTATATCTCATATAATTATACCCACCGAAAGAAGCTTTGTCAAGAGAAATGATGTGCAAAGAAAAACCCCTTCCGTTAAGAAGGGGCATGATCGCGGCGGAATCAGGTAGTCTTACCCGAAAGCTCGCTGTATTTTCGTTTTGTTGCCATACCGCCGCGGATATGGCGTTCCTGCTTATTCTGTTCGAGGACTTCTCTCACCTGCCTGTATAGATTTTTGTCGATCTTTTCAAGTCTTGCCGTGATATCCTGATGAACGGTGCTTTTACTTATCCCGAATACTTTTCCTGCATTTCTTACAGTCGCTTTGTTATCTATCATGTACTGTGCGAGGCTTACACATCTTTCCTGTTTTGATCCGCTGACGGCAGCTGCCGTATTTTTCTTCTGTGTCATGTTCCGGTGCCTCCAAAAAATGATTCGGCTGCATTTATTGGAAAATATCTGTGCGGTACAGCCGTTTATCAATTTATATGCGGAAGGTCGGGGTTATATGTTCGGGACAGGTATGAGAAAACAGTGAAGAACGACTGTCCGATTGCACATAATTTATCGTGCAGCCGGTACGTAAATTGTCACATTCCGACAACATTTTGAAATCTGTATTGAATTTTTCGTGATTTTCCTTTATAATAGTATCTGTATAGAATTCTTTATCTGCAATAAATACAGTTACCATAGAATTTAGCCGCGAAGCTATTCGCCTTTCAGGAAGGTGAAGGTATGGAGGGGTCTGGGGAGGAGAGGAGGAGGGAAACTCCTTTCCCCGCGGGAAAGGGGGTTCCCTTCTCTTCTCCTCCCCAGTCTCAAGCGAAGCGACCTAAATCTCAAGCGGAGCGACCAGTCTCAAGCGGACAGAAAGGATAAAAAAGATGCCAATAGAAAGAGAAACGAACATGGAGATAGTGAACCCGAAAGAGGGAGAGAAGAAGCTGATAGACGAGCTTTATGATTCATGTCTGAGCAAGGGGACTATCGACCTTTCGCTGTATGTTGAATATGATGTGAAGCGCGGACTGCGCGACAGCTCCGGAAAGGGAGTGCTTGCCGGACTTACGGAGATATCGGACGTTGTTTCTTATGACATCATCGACGGAAAGAAGATACCGTGTGACGGACGGCTGTACTACCAGAATTACAACATCGTCGATCTTGTGAACGGTTTTCAGGGCAGACGGCACAACTTTGAAGAAACTACCTATCTGCTGCTGTTCGGAAAACTACCCGATGTTGAGCAGCTCGAACAGTTCGACAATCTCATCAGCGTTTATCAGAAGCTCTCGAACAACTTCACACGCGATGTTATCATGAAAGCTCCCAGCTCCAATATAATGAACGCTTTGCAGAAAAGCATACTCACCCTCTATTCATACGACGATGACCCCGAAGATATTTCCGCTAAGAACGTGCTGAGGCAGTCCATTCAGATCATTGCGAAAATGCCGCTCATCTCGGTGTACGCTTACTGCGCGTATAAGCATTTCAAGCTGCACGAGAGCCTTATGATACGAAACCCGAAGCCCGAATACTCCACCGCCGAGAATATCCTCTATATGCTGCGCGAGAACGGAGAGTTCACTCCGCTCGAAGCAAATGTACTCGATATCGCGCTCGTGATACACGCTGAACACGGCGGCGGAAACAACTCCACCTTCACCACCCATGTAGTTACTTCCTCCGGCACCGATACCTATTCGGCGGTAGCGGCTGCTATCGCGTCGCTGAAAGGATTCCGTCACGGCGGCGCTAACCTGAAGACAAAGCATATGCTCGAAGACATAAAACAGCATATTCTCGACTGGAACAATGAAAACTCCATAAGAGAATACATCGAAAAGATCGTGGACAAAGAGGCTTTCGACAGAACGGGACTTGTTTACGGCATCGGTCACGCGGTATATACGCGCTCAGACCCGAGAGAAGTGATACTCAAATCCTACGCAAAAAAGCTTGCGGAAGAAAAAGGCAGGACAGCAGAATATAAGTTCCTCGACCGCGTTGAGCGCATAGCAAAAGAAGTCATCGCAGAGAAAAGACACCTTTTCAAGCCTATCTGCGCAAACGTCGATTTCTACAGCGGTTTCGTCTATGATATGCTCAGGATCCCGGAAGAACTCTTCACCCCTATATTCGCAATATCGAGAATTTCCGGCTGGTCGGCTCACAGGCTCGAAGAGATCATAAATAACGGCAAGATCATTCGTCCCGCTTATAAATACGTTGCAGAGCATCTTGACTATATCCCGCTTGAAGAAAGATAAACAGATGAATTATTTGATATTTGACCTTGAATGGAATCAGCATACAAATTCCGATAAGTCACCCGATCTTCCGCACGGCGAGATAATCCAGATCGGCTATATACTGCTTGACGAAAAGCTTGATATCACCCTGCGTGAAGAGATCATCATAAAACCCGTCTGCTACAAGAAAATGAACCCATACGTCAGCACTCTCACCGGCATAACGCAAGCAGATATAGATGCAGGCATACAATTTACCGAAGCTTTCGGAAAAATGGCTGAGCATTTCGGGAGCGATACCGTGCTGATAACATGGGGGGACGACGATATCCCGATACTGCGCGACAATCTCATCTTCCACGGGATCGGTCTGATCGACCTGCCGCCGCATTACAACCTACAGCGTATCTTCGCTGCGCAGACAGGTTCACAGATGCGGCAGACCGGACTCAAAACTGCTGCCGAAGCTATGGGTATCACAGACGAGATAAAAGCTCACGATGCACTCAACGATGCTTACCTCACATACCTGATCGCATCGCGGCTCGATATTGCGCAAGGTATCTCCGAATACGAGAAAAACACGATACCAAAAGAAGATAAAAAGATCGTTCACCCGTGGGAACGCGAGACTCCGTTCTGCACGGCGGTCGGAGATGATAACGTAAAACCCGGCGGACTTGCGGCTGCCTGCCGTAAGATCCACCTGTGCTGCCCTACCTGCGGTCATGACTATGTGGGAGCTGAAGTGATAAGACAGGGCAAATGCTCTTTTATCGCGGAAACGGGCTGCACGGACAGAAGCGCGGTGTTCATACGCTTTGAGCTGAGAGAACATACGGTTTACGCGATGTGCTTTGATATGACAGCAGAACTCGAAAGTATTTACAACGGGCGTGTAAAGGCAAAAGAGAAGCGTGCAGTACGGCACGAGATGCACCGTGCGGCGGCTGTCTCAAAATACAGGAAAAAGAGTGCTCCACAGGAAAAAAATGACTGATATTTACGGACTTACTTACAAAAAAATGAGAGACGCGCTGGAGGAGATCGGCGAGAAGCCTTCACGCGCAGACGTGATATTCCCGGCTATCTACAGGGACGGTATCACCGATCTGAGCGCTCTCGGATTTAAAGATGAAACGACAGAAAAGCTCTCCGGAAATTTTTATTCCGGGGAGCTTGAATGTGTCAGGGTGCTTTCGTCCGACACAGCTGACAAGTATCTGCTGCGGCTTTCCGACGGAAACACTATCGAATCCGTGATGATGAAGCACGAGTTCGGGTACAATGTGTGCATATCCACTCAGGTAGGCTGCAATATGGGCTGTAAATTCTGTGCAAGCGGAAAGCTTAAAAAGGTGCGCGATCTTACGGCTGCGGAAATGTCCGGACAGCTTATTGCGATAAAGCGTATCTCCGGCAAAAAAATATCCGGACTTTCGATCATGGGAATAGGCGAGCCGCTGGACAATTACGATAACGTGACCGATCTTATTTCGATCGCCATGTATCAGAAGGGTCTTGACATCGGCGCGAAGCACATCACGCTCTCGACCTGCGGACTTGTGCCGAAGATCTATGAGCTTGCGGACAGCGAGAATCCCGTTAATCTTGCAATAAGTCTGCACGCACCTACAGACGAGCTGCGCAGAACTATAATGCCCTCTGCGAACAGGTACAGCATCAGTGAGATCATTGAAGCTGCGCGTTATTACTCGACCCGTAACAACCGCCGCATCACGTTTGAATATGTGATGCTCTCAGGCATCAACGACAGTGTGCAGCAAGCAAAACAGCTCGCAGAGCTGCTTTGCGGTCTGAACGGCTATGTAAACATCATCAGGTACAACTCCACCGGCGATCAGGCTTTCACCTGCACCCCTCACGAACAGATCATGGCTTTCTACGATATTCTCAAAAAGAACGGCATCGGCGTCACCATGCGCCGTTCTCTCGGCAGCTCTGTCAGCGCCGCCTGCGGTCAGCTCCGGGCAGAGACTCGGTGAGACGCATGAGAGATGCGGGGAGGAAAGGAGAAGTGAACCCCATTTCCCGCGGGGAAATGAGTTTCCCTTCCCCTCTCCTCCCCTGCACCCCTCCTCTCTCTAACCCTCCTGAAAGGCGAATACCTGAGTGTGACAGTTTCGGTTTTCTTTCATAAAAAGCAAAAGCACAGAGCATATTTTGCCCTGTGCTTTAACAATTTGTCTACAAATATGAACCGATACTTTTTGTTCAGGTATTCGCCTTTGCTACTTTCGGCGTTCCGAAAGTAGCGGGGTTCGGGGCAGCGCCCCGCTCTGATCTCTCTCAAGCGCAGCGCCCCGCTCTCATCTCTCAAGCGAAGCGACAGATCTCAAGCGAAGCGGCGGATCTCAGGCTTTGCCGGCGGAACCGAAGAGTTCCATTTTCTCCTTGACTTTAGCCTTGATAGCATCGAAGCCGGGAGCGAGGAGCTTTCTGGGATCGAAGCCCTTACCGATCTGGTCCTTGCCTTCTTCTATGTACTTTCTTGTAGCTTCCTGGAATACGAGCTGGCACTCTGTATTGACGTTGATCTTTGCAACGCCGAGGGAGATAGCCTTCTTGATCTGGTCATCGGGGATTCCGGTGCCGCCGTGGAGAACGAGAGGCATATCGCCTACCTTAGCCTTTATAGCCTGGAGGGTATCGAAGCTGAGTCCCGGCCAGTTTGCAGGATATTTGCCGTGGATATTGCCGATTCCGGCTGCAAGCATCGTTACGCCGAGATCTGCTATCTTCTTGCACTCGTCGGGATCTGCACACTCGCCCATTCCGACAACTCCGTCTTCTTCGCCGCCGATTGCGCCGACTTCTGCTTCAAGCGAGAGTCCCAGAACATCACAGGTGTTTACAAGTGCTGTTGTCTTAGCAAAATTCTCCTCAAACGGAAGATGTGAGCCGTCAAACATTATCGACGAGAATCCTGCGTTGATGCAAGCCTTTGCGCCTTCAAATGTTCCGTGGTCAAGATGCAGTGCTACCGGTACTGTGATACCAAGGCACTCGATCATGCCCTTTGTCATTCCTACAACTGTCTTAAAGCCGCACATATACTTTCCTGCGCCCTCGGATACGCCGAGTATTACAGGAGACTGGAGTTCCTGCGCTGTAAGAAGGATCGCTTTTGTCCATTCAAGGTTGTTGATGTTGAACTGACCTACCGCATACTTTCCGTCACGAGCCTTGTTCAGCATTTCTTTTGCAGATACTAACATAATGAGGTACTTCCTTTCATCTGTTGGCTTTTCCGTCAGATAACGCGGCGTTGTTATGGATCCTCCGTCTGCGCGTTTATCTGTTCAGGGTGCCATTAATATTACCTTTTTATTTTACCACAACTGCTCCAAAATTGCAATAGTATTCAGAACTTTATTTTATTTTTTTAGCATTTGCTAACCTGTGCTTGGCTGGCGGAAATATGATAGGCTTTTTTTGCGAATAGATACGTATTCACCTCAAATAAAAGAATTAACCACCTTGCTTTCGCCCGCACTGGTGGTTAATTCTTAATCACATAGCTGCTCCGAGAGTATAAAACCCCTTTGCTTACGGGTATTATAGCACATTTTCCCGTCGCTTGTCAAGAGCGGCGGTTATTTTTTTAGAGGTTCCCTTCAGATATATGTCCTTGTATGTCCTTAAAAAATATACTAAAATGTAATTGTAGAATTATGCCGCGGACATACCCGCGGTTCCTTTCCGGAGGAATTTATGAAAAACTCTAAAAAGAAAAGTTTTATCCTTTATGCCGATCAGGAAAAGCATATCTCGATGATGACCGACGTTCAGGCAGGTCAGCTCCTGAAAGCCATTTACAGTTACGCCGCAGACAAGACTGCTCCGGTTCTTACCGACCCGTTTGTTGTTATGGCATTCAGCTTTATTTCTGAGCAGATGGACAGAGATGCACAGAAATATGAGGATATCTGCGAGAAGAGACGAGCTATCGGAAAAAAAGGCGGTGCGCCTGTCGGTAATTCAAACGCTTCAAAAACAACCAATTGGTTGAAAAAACAACCAAAACAACCTGATAATGATACTGAGACTGAAATTGATACCGATACTGTTAATGCAACTGATACTGAGACTGTTACTGTTACTGTAAATGATAATGCAACTGTTATTGATAATGCAACTGTTATTGATAATGAGTATGATACTGATACCGTATCACCCGGAATGGGTGATAATAACGCCTGCGCGCACTCTCACCCAAAAAAACCGGAAGTGTTTGTTCCGCCTGACATTAACGAAATAAATGCCTATTGCACCGAAACAGGAAAACCCATTGATGCACAGGCATTCATTAATTATTATCAGAGTATCGGCTGGAAAGTCGGCAGAAATCCCATGATCGACTGGAAAGCCGCTGTTCGTCAATGGCGAAGGCGCGATGAGGAAAACGGAAAGATCTTTTCTCCTTCTCCCATTCCGCTGCGCAAAACCAGCTATGACCTTGAAATGATAGAGCAAAGTTCGCTTGACCTTTACCGTGATCTCAGCGGTTAGAGAACAGCTGATCAGATCCCGTTTCTTGACATAAGATCGGTTATATTCCTCAGTTCGTTGAGCGTTGCGGTCTGTCTTGACTGCGCAAGCGGCTTTACTCCGAGTGTTGTAACATTATCCGCAAGCTGTCTGAGTGTTGATGATACCCTCTCGTTCACAGGATCCGAGCTTTTTGCGCGGATATTCGCAGATTGCAGGAGCAGAAGCAGCCGGGTGTACTCCATTCCGTAATACTCGGTATAATCCACCACATTCTCCGGTGAGATATGCTCGTCGTGATGCCCTATCAGGAACAGTACACGCTCGATTACACGGTTGTCCGCTTCGTATTCCTCAAAAGCATCTCTCGCAAGCATCACGCCGCGTTCTGAATGTCCGTAGTAGGTGTTGTATTCTCCCCTGTCCGCGCAGCAATCGGGTTTTCCGATATCATGCAGGAGCACTCCCAGCCGTACCGCATAATCGGGGAATGCATATCCCACCGCTTTTGCGGTATGCTCATAAAGCGTATATTCCTGATACTCACTCTTCTGATCGAACCCGAACTGTTCCCTCAGCACGGGGAATATCCTGAATACCGGTTCTCTGAAATTCATCAGCGTATCGGTTATCCGCCTGCCGAGAATTATTCGCCGGAAGCTCCTCGATATTTCCGTCGGCATTATCATGTCAAGCAGATCCGCATTGTCATTGATGTTTTTGAGCGTGTACGGACTGATCTCAGCCTCTCCGCGCGCGTATTTCTGCATCGCTGTAAGTATGCTTTCGGGGCTGTTGCGCAGTGCTTCGATCACTACCTTCTGCGGCTGTTCTTTCGATTTTTTCTTTGCATTCGCCTGTTCGAGCTCCTGACGTTCGTATATTTCCTCATCTATCGCTTTCAGTATCGTCTTCTCGGCTGTTATGCACGCAAGTCCGTTATACTTGTCATATATTCCCGAATACGGATTGTACGCGACTGTTTCCGATGTGAACGTGCGTCTGTGAAGATCCTCGTCTATCGTCTTGCAGTAGATCGGTTTTCCTCTTCCGTCTATTCTCGATCTGTACGGTGCAACAGATATTCCCATTGCCCCGTTTATTATTATCAGCTCTCCCCTCTCCAGCAGGTCTTCCCTCACCTTGAACCGGTCTTCAAATATCGCTGTTATCCTTTCGATCGTCGCATCGCACGCTATATCGAAATCCATTACCCGCTCTCCGAGTATCAGCATATTCACACACTCTCCCACAAGATACGATGTGTACGTATGCTCCTTCAATATCTCTATTATCTCCATTACCGGCTTCGGTATTTCAAGCTTTCTTGTACTGTCTCCCTTTGGCTTTTCCGGTTCCTTCGGTTTTTCCGGCTCACTTGGTTTTTCAGGTTCCCTTGGCTTTTCGGGTTCCCTTGGCTTTTCGGGTTCCCTTGGCTTTTCCGGTTCCCTTGGCTTTTCGGGTTCCTTCTTCCTTTCATGTTCCTTCGGTACTTCAACCGAGGCGACCGCCGCGGGTGACGCGACAGCGGAACGGGCGGCGGGAGCACTCCCGGCGGCGGCAGCCGCCGGTGCCGCGGCTCCGTGTCTCATTTCTGCGGCATTCGCCGCAGAAGAAGACGGAGCCGCGGCTTCCCCCGCAGCCCGCGCCTCTGCTGAGCCGGCGGTTTCCGCCGGCGAGCCAGCGCGGGCTGCGGGGTCGGCGAAACCCGAAAGTTTTGCAAAGCTTTCTGGGGGTCTCTTTTCCCCGGTAAAAATGATATCCGGTTCTGACGGAATATTTTTTTCACCCTGATACACTGAATCAGTGAGAATATTTCTGTTTCTCTTATCGCGCGAACGGCGTTCCTGATCCCGGTCATCGGGTATCTCATCTACACCGAGCGCCTTATAGATATTGAGGTCGATATCATCGTGATCGCCGTAAATATCGTCCTCGATGTATTCCTCATAATCGTCGTAACCGTATTCTTCCGGATCCTCCTCAAAATCCTCGTTGAAGAATTCCTCCGGATCAAATTTTTTCTTTTCCAATTATATTCCTCCTGGGGAAAATTTCTGTATGTCTATTGCAATTGAACTTTTATTTGTGTATAATAATGATAATAAAGGCAATTCAACATAAACAATTTGCGCGAAAAGGACTTATTATATGAACGAAATACAAAATGAAAACGCACCGGTAAGAGCGATACTTGCCGCTCTCGATACCGGAGAATATGATGTTGAAGCATCTGTTGACGAGCTTGAAGAGCTTGCGAAAACAGCGAATGCCGAAGTCTGCGCGAGGGTGATACAGAAGCGCCCGTCTGCGGACAGTGCGACTGTTCTCGGTGAGGGAAAGATCGGCGAACTTGCGGAGCTTGCGCAGACGACAGGTGCCGGGCTTGTGATATTTGACACAGAGCTTACAGCGAGCGAGATACGAAACATTGAAGATATCCTGAACGTGCGCGTCATCGACCGCACGATGCTCATTCTTGACATTTTTGCAGCCCGAGCTGTTTCAAACGAAGGAAAGCTTCAGGTAGAGCTTGCACAGCTTCGCTACCGGCTCCCACGGCTTATGGGAATAGGCCGTTCACTTTCGCGTCTGGGAGGAGGTATCGGAACGAGAGGACCGGGCGAAAAGCAGCTTGAAACGGACAGACGTCACATTCAGCGCCGCATCGAAAAGCTTGAAGACGATCTGAAAGAGCTTGAAGCGCGGAGGAATTTTTCACGCTCGCGCAGAAAGAAAGACAACGTGCTGACGGGAGCGATCGTCGGATACACGAACGCAGGCAAATCCACGCTGCTGAATCTTCTGACAGATGCCGGAGTGCTTGCGGAGGACAAGCTGTTTGCGACGCTCGATCTTACTTCCCGGGCAATAGAGCTTCCGGACGGGCGGAGTGTAACGCTTATCGACACGGTTGGGCTGATACGCAGGCTGCCGCATCATCTGGTAGAGGCGTTCCGCTCGACACTTGAAGAAGCGGCGAACGCTGATATAATCCTGCACGTCACGGACGTTTCGGACAGCGAAGCTGCGGAAAAAACACTTACGACGCAGAAGCTGCTTGCGGAGCTGGGCTGCGGAGAGATACCGGTGGTACACATTCTCAACAAATGCGATCTTGTGGAATACGACATTCCGGAGGACGACACGACGGTATGCATTTCGGCAAAAACGGGCAGCGGCATTGAGCGTATGCTTGAACTAATTGCGAAGAATCTTCCTGAAAGCGCAAAACGCATGAAACTTCTCATTCCCTACGACAAGGCGGGATTTTCGGCTGAGATACGTTCACTGGGCAGGATCTTTTCCGAAGAATACACCGAATCGGGCATACTGACCGACGCGCTTGTTGACAAGACAATTGTATCAAAAGCCGAACAATTTCTCACCCATTGAGAACGCACATACTCCGGAGTTTAAGCGCGAAGCATGTAAAGTTTTTTGGAAAGGGGTCTGGGGGATAACCTTTTGTTCACAAAAGGTTTCCCCCAGTCTCGAGCGGAGCGACCTCTGCCCAGTCTCGAGCGGAGCGACCTCTGCCCCAGTCTCGAGCGCAGCGACCTCTGCCCAGTCTCGAGCGCAGCGACCTCTGCCCAAGTCTCGAGCGCAGCGACAAGTCTCATGCGAAGCTTGACATATCTATCTCGCAGCCGCCGACGGGGCGAATTTTGAGGACATGGCAGGAGCCGTTGCCGAAGACTTTTTCGAGTTCCATTTTGAACTCTTTGAGCAGCTCGAAGGGGACGAACGCCTGAATGGTGCCGGCAAATCCGCCGCCGTGAACGCGGGACGCACCCTTGCGTGTGAGGGCGTATTCGGCGATATTCAGACCGATGCTGAGTCCCTGATGTCTGACATCGGAGCAGGAATAGACGTTCTGCAAATACTTGTAGGACGAGTTTCCGCTTTCGTTTATCGAATCGAGGAATGCCTGAAAATCGCTGCGTTTGAGTGCATTTACGAGCTTATCGACTCTCTTGTTTTCCTCAAAGAAATGTATAGCACGAAGAACAGCGCGATCTCCGAATTTGTCACGCAGCAGGTTGATGTTCAGGATTATATCATGTTTGCAGAGCTGACGGAGATTCTTCACCGAGAAATATTCCGCAATAGCGTGCATCTCGGCAGGGATCGCCGCATATTCGGGGGTAAGGTCTGCATGATCTCCCTTTGTGTCGATTATGCAGAGCGCGTGACCGAAGCTGTCAAAGTCAACGTTTATATTCTCGATGATCGGGCTCTCAATGTCCTTGAAATCTATTGCAACAAATCCGCCCACAGACGATGCCATCTGATCCATGAGTCCGCTGGGCTTGCCGAAATATTTGTTCTCCGCAAACTGTGCTATCTGCGCGATTTTTACGGGGTCGATGCCGCCGTTGTTGTAAAGGTATGAATATATCGTACCGATCAGTACCTCGAATGCAGCGGAAGACGAAAGTCCCGAACCTTTCATTACATTTGACGTCGTGTATGCCTTGAAGCCGCCGACTGTGAATCCCCTGTCCTTCAGACCTCTCGTAACTCCCCTGAGCAGCGAGATCGCCTTATTTTTTTCGTCCTCGTTCACTTCAAGCTCGTCTATCAGTATCCTGTCTTCTTCAAAGCCCTCGGATTTTATTACCGCCACCGGCTCGTCAAGCGGTTCCACCACCGCGATTATGTCAAGGTCAACACTCGCAGCAAGCACCTTTCCGCAGTTGTGATCGGTGTGGTTTCCGCCGACTTCCGTCCTTCCCGGCGCAGAAAATACTCGTATCTTCTCACCCTCAGACGCAAAATACGCCTTATAATCCTCTACCGCCTTCCTGTAACGCTTCTTCTGCCGCTCCAGTGTGTCTTCCCTGTAAAGCTTCTCAATTCCTGCTATCCTCGGTTTTACTGCCATTTTCGTTTTCCTCCGTTTGTTTTATAGCTGCCGCTCTGCTTGAGAGTGCGCAGATGTCGCTCCGCTTGAGATTTGGGTCGCTTCGCTTGAGATGCGGGGGAGGGAGAGGGAACCCCATTTCCGAACGCGGAAATGAGTTTCCCTCTCCCTTTC